>NZ_JADYXH010000020.1:0-69255 GCF_015864395.1 Pseudoalteromonas sp. SWYJZ12 | reverse complement strand
TGGAGCGGTACACGAGGCTCGAACTCGTGACCTCGACCTTGGCAAGGTCGCGCTCTACCAACTGAGCTAGTACCGCATTTTATTTATCAGTTATTTGAATTAACACATGATGATTTATGTGAACATTCAGGTAACTGATTAATTACCGTTTTGTTTATCTCGGGGGCTATGCCCTCTCAACACGGACGCATTCTACAGAGATTATTAAACGCGTCAATACAAAAAATGCTAGTTTTGAACTGTTTGCTTGTTTTTTATCTAAAACGGTGCGTTATTATACATTTAGAGTTAATTTTTAGTCAATTCACCCCATGCTGCACGTAAATATTGCATCATAGAACTCAAGGTTAAAAAGGTCGCAATGTACAGTAGTCCAAAACTTAAATAGTTCATCCACGTATCATATTGCCAAATCAAACCGATAATGGCTAACATTTGTGCAGCCGTCTTTATTTTACCCATATTTGATACAGCTACATTACCACGCTTACCCTGCTCTGCCATCCATTCACGAAGTGCAGATATGATAATTTCACGGCTTATTATAATAAGAGCAGGTATTGTCATATACATTGACTGGTACTGATCAGATAACGCTACAAGTGCAGCACATACCATTACTTTGTCAGCAACAGGATCTAAAAAAGCACCAAAAGGAGTTGATTGCTCAAGCTTTCTTGCCAAATAACCGTCTAATATATCGGTGATCGATGCAAGCCAAAAAATAAAGGCGGCAGCAAAAAAAGCCCAGCTATAAGGCAAATAAAATATCACCAAAAAAACGGGGATAAGAAAAAGTCTAAATGTTGTGAGTGTGTTTGGAATATTCCACATAACTACTTGGATATGTCTTTTTTGCTATATTCGCATGTAGGGCTAGCCCTTGTCATGCAAATGGTTAAATATCTTCTCAGCCATGTCAGGGCTGATCCCAGGAACTTTCTTTAACTGTTCTATATTAGCAGCTTTTACACCCTGCATGCCCCCTAAATAT
Source organism: Pseudoalteromonas sp. SWYJZ12 (assembly GCF_015864395.1). NCBI lineage: Bacteria > Pseudomonadati > Pseudomonadota > Gammaproteobacteria > Alteromonadales > Pseudoalteromonadaceae > Pseudoalteromonas > Pseudoalteromonas sp. SWYJZ12. The sequence goes on along the minus strand of NZ_JADYXH010000020.1, from coordinate 68,261 downwards.
TTTAATAATGTTTGGCGACGCTTAGAACCTACTCCATTTATTTCTTCTAGTAGTGATTGTGTACGTTGTTTTTGTCGTTTATTACGATGCCCTGCAATAGCAAAACGGTGAGACTCATCACGTATATGCTGAATCAAATGAAGCGCAGGCGCATCTGAATCCATCGGAATGGTTTTGCGTCCACCATCAATCAATAGTGTTTCAAGACCGGGTTTACGACTCGTTCCTTTTGCAACACCGACTAATAAAGGCATTTTAGTGTGCGGCCAATTAGAAAAGTACTGCTCAGCGCGCCCTAACTGCCCCTTACCGCCATCAATAAAGATAACGTCTGGAATTTTGTCTTCGTCTACTAACTTGTTATAGCGCTTGTTAAGTGCAAATTCCATTGCAGCATAATCATCGCCACCTGTAATACCTGTTACGTTGTAGCGCCTATACTCTTTTGTATTTGGGCCTTGTGAGTCAAATACAACACAACTTGCAACGGTGTTCTCCCCCATGGTGTGGCTTATATCAAAACACTCCATTCGGGTAATATCGTCAAGTCGCAGTGTTGCTTTTAATTGTGCATAACGTTTATTAATAGAGTCTTGGGTACTTTGTTTAACCGCAATACTGTTTAATGCATTTTTATTGGCCAGTTGTAAGTATTGCGCACGCTCACCACGAGTGACCACTTTAAGGATTACTTTGCGCTCACTTATTTGTGTAAGCGCTTCGCCGAGTGCCCCGCTCTCTTCTATTTCAAACGGTAATATGATTTCTTTTGCAATACGCCCTGTTGCTCCTGGCGCTAAATAGTACTGTCCTAAAAATGAAGTCAATATTTCTTGCTCACTCGAATCTTTAGGTACTTTTGGAAAATAGGTTTTACTACCCAGTACTTTATGATCGCGGATCATTAATAAATGAATGCTATTTAACCCGTTTAAATGCGCAAAACCGACAACATCCATTTCTGCAAAGTTACCAGAAATAGACTGTTGCTCCTGCATTTTACGAAGTAGCATTATTTGGTCGCGAACTTTTGCCGCCAATTCAAAGTTTAATTGCAGGCTGGCTGCTTCCATTTTTTTTATTAAATCAGCAATAACTTCGTGAGATTTACCCGTTAAAAATTTACGAACATAGTCAACTTGCTCACTGTAATCATCATCAGTTACTTTATTTACACATGGAGCTGAGCAACGTTTAAGTTGATATTGCAGACACGGGCGACTTCTTGCGCGGTAATAAGCATCTTCACATTGACGAACAGGAAATATTTTTTGCATTAAGCGCAAGCTTTCAGATACCGCTCCTGCGCTTGGGAAAGGCCCAAAGTACTCGCCCTTAATTTTACGACTGCCACGATGAAATGCTAAACGAGGGTGTTTATGGCTAGTGAGTAAAATATAGGGGTACGACTTATCGTCACGTAATAATATGTTGTACCGAGGCTGATATTTTTTTATTAGATTATTTTCTAGCAGCAGCGCTTCGGTTTCAGTATTGGTGAGGGTGACTTCAATGTTACAAATATTACTCACTAAAACGCGTGTTTTGCTATCGGTAATGTTACTTCTAAAGTAACTGCTCACACGCTTTTTTAGATGCTTTGCTTTACCAACATAAATAACTTGGTTGTCACTATCAAGCATGCGGTATACGCCCGGCTCACTTGATAGCGTTTTGAGAAAATGTACGTGATCGAATTCAGACATAAATTATAGTTAGTACGAAACGTCTATATCAATCATTTTATGACGAATAGCTAAATGGGTAAGCTCAACATCACCACCTACATTTAACTTTTCAAACATACGGTAACGATAGCTATTTACTGTTTTAGAGCTTAGATTTAAGCGTTCAGCTATATTTTGTGCTTTTTCACCTTTGGTGATCATAAGCATAATTTGCAGTTCGCGCTCAGATAAACTCTGAAAAGGGTTTTCATCTGTGCGGCCTGTCACTTGTGCAAGCGCTATCTGCTGTGCAATTTCAGGTGCAATGTAACGCTGACCAGCATGAACACAACGAATGGCACGAACCATTTCGTCAGAGCCTGCACCTTTAGTTAAAAAGCCATGTGCACCAATTTGCATTACCTTGCTCGGAAACGGGTCTTCACAATTAACAGTAAGCACAATAATTTTTACATCTGGGCAGTAACGACAAATCTTTTTAGTCGCTTCTAATCCGCCCATGCCTGGCATATTCATATCCATTAATACTATGTTTGGCGCATGCTGACGACAAAACTGTACAGCCTCTTCGCCAGTTTTAGCTTCGCCAATTACTTTAAACCCTCGTACGTCATCAAGAATACGCTTGATTCCTGTTCGTACAAGTTCATGGTCATCAACTAAAAGTACATTAATCAATGGAACATCCTCACTTACCTAACAACATGCAATTTAATTAAATTAATTTGCCACAGTAACATACATAAAGCGAAACAATAATTAATATTATTGCCTCGCTCTAATAGTTTAAGATGACGATTTTTCGCTAAATCTGTCAACCCATAACGCAATGATACCATCACCCGTTACATTACACGCAGTACCAAAGCTATCTTGTGCTAAATAAAGTGCAATCATTAATGCAACAGCACCTTCATTAAACCCAAGCATGCTTGTTAATAAACCAAGCGCCGACATGACTGCACCACCTGGAGCACCCGGTGCTGCGATCATTACTACACCTAACATCATAATAAACGGTAGCATACCCATTAATGAAGGAACTTCCATGCTTGGCGATAAAAACATAACAGCCATTGCACAGGTTACTATAGTGATAGTTGAGCCAGATAAGTGAATAGTCGCGCAAAGTGGCACTGTAAAGTTAGCTACATCTTCTTTAACGTTATTTGCTTTACTTGATTGAAGCGATACTGGAATCGTTGCTGCACTTGACATAGTACCTAACGCTGTAAAGTAAGCTGGTAGCATATTTTTAACTAATTCGATTGGATTACGTTTTAACAATATACCTGTCACTATATATAAAACGCTTAACCATAACCAATGCATAACAAGCGCTGCAATTAGTACTACACCAAATGTTTGCAACGTATCTACCACAGTGCCTGCCACCGTCATTTCGGCAAATACGCCAGCAATGTAAAATGGTAAAGCTGGAATAATTACTTTCGATAATAACCCGTCCACTACATCACGACCCTGATCAGACACCTTTTTAAGCGTATCAAGTTCTAGTTGGCTCATGCCTATACCAAATACAAAAGCAGTCACTAATGCGGTCATTACACCCATCAGAGGTGGAATTTCTAAATCAATAAAACTACCTATTTCAGTAGCAACTTCTGCTTCAAATGTAATGCCACCACTTAAAAAAGGTATAACAGCACTTACTAATAAAAATGCAAGCGTACCTGCAATAATGGTAGAGCTGTAAGCAAACCCTACTGTTTTACCAAGTAAGTGACCAGACCCTTTTGGTAGGCCAGCAATACCCGATGCAATAAAAAATAAAATGATAAGAGGGATGGTAAAGGAGATAATTTGACCAATCAGCTCTTTTACTGTAAATAAAAGTTCAACACCAGTTATAGGTACATATAGTCCGACTAAGATACCGGCCACAATACCGGCAATTAATTTTAAGATTAACTTCATTGTGATTGCTTAATTGAATTTAGATACGTGTTTTTATCATGTTTTAGACGCATTGTGTGATAAAACTATTCAAGTTACATTCATGTGCGCAAATAACGAACAAATACAGCTTAATCTAGAGCTCTTTTGAACATTTTTTGACTAAACGAGTTTTTACTCTTTAAATCTCAAATTAAGCCCGCACCTACAATAACTAAAGCACCGTTAATAATTGATTTTTATTTCGACTGGTTATAAGCCCAATAAATATATGTTATAGCCAAACTTTACTTTAGTTTTTTTAAACTCACAGTAAAGTGTGTATGTATAGTTAGTAGCAAAGGCTATTAGCACGTTGATCAGATTGTATCCAAAGGAACATTATGTCTACTATTTTTGAAGATAACTCACTAACTATTGGTAATACGCCGCTAGTAAAACTTAACCGTGTTACGGGTGGGAATGTATACGCTAAAGTTGAATCTCGTAATCCAAGCTTTAGTATCAAATGCCGTATTGGTGCATCAATGATTTGGGAAGCTGAAAAGTCAGGTCAGCTTGTTGAAGGTAAAGAACTTATAGAGCCAACATCAGGTAACACTGGTATTGCACTTGCATTTGTTGCAGCTGCACGTGGTTACAAGTTAACGCTTACTATGCCAAACACCATGAGCCTAGAACGTCGCAAGCTATTAAAAGCATTAGGTGCAAATCTAGTACTTACTGACGGTGCTAAAGGTATGAATGGCGCAATTGAAAAAGCAAAAGAAATTCAAGCAACAGCACCTGATAAGTATATTTTATTACAACAATTCGAAAACCCTGCAAATCCTAAAATTCACTTTGAAACAACAGGCCCAGAAATTTACGATGCACTTGACGGCAAAGTAGACTTTTTTGTAGCCGGCGTAGGTACTGGTGGTACTATTACAGGTGTTAGCCGTTACCTTAAAACAGAAAAAGGTCTAAACGTTAAATCTATTGCTGTTGAACCAACTAACTCTCCAGTCATTAGCCAAACGCTTGCCGGTGAAGAAATTAAACCTGGCCCTCATAAAATCCAAGGCATTGGTGCAGGCTTTATCCCTGGCAACTTAGATATGGACTTAATTGATGGTGCCGAGCTTGTATCTAACGAAGACGCAATTGCAATGGCGCATCAGTTAATGAAAAAAGAAGGTATTTTAGTCGGTATTTCGTCAGGTGCCGCGGTTGTTGCAGCTAAGCGAATTGCTGAAAAACCTGAAAACGCAGATAAAAATATTGTTGTTATCCTACCTAGTGCAACTGAGCGTTACTTATCAAGCCCAATGTTTGATGAAGAATTTAGTGAGCAAGAGCTAGTACAATAAGTAATTTTAAGATTTTTAAAAGGATGCTTTAGGCATCCTTTTTTATTATTTATTATCCAATTTTCTATTTATTGCCCCCCATACCTTTACATCTTCCTAGATAAACCACACACTTTAAAAAAACTAATTAATAATAACTAATATGAAAAAAATCACGAGTTTATTAAGTTTGGTTATCTGTTTATTTTTATCAGCCTGTGGAGACGATACCAAAACACTTGGCGACACTCCTGGCGATACAGCAACCGCTTATTTTGATGCGCTTTATAACCAGCAAGACCTTCAAAAAGCCAGCACCATGGCAACACCCAATCTTACGCGCATCATGAAATCCTACGGCACTGCAAAACAGTTTTCCCGTAACTTAGTAAATATGCAATATGATGAAGTAACCATTGAAGTTGATATGACCAATATGAGCATCCGTGAACAATACGGTGATAACGCCAAAATAAACCTTATTTTTACCGGCTATTTAAATGGTGATAAAATTGACGAAATGCGCAGTGTAAAAATGCTTCGTAAAAAGGGCAAATGGTACATAGATAAAATAGTTGCCGACCCTTACGCTCGTTAAAATAAATGAATTAAACATAAAAAGGCCTTACATTTGTAAGGCCTTTTTCGCTTTAGCTAGGGCGTGTTGATCTTTGTGGATTGAAGTTTGTTCAATCTAGGGGCGATTTAATCGCGGCGCGAGGTTTGTAACCTAGTGGGCTAAGTAAAAACCGAGCAACAAAGAGTTAATCGTCCCTAGAAAGAACCCAAAGGGCAGCGCATGTTTGGCATTTATGCTGCGTTATCGCCTATTTATGGGGAATAACCACACTACATAGGCTCTGCCTTGCCTAAAAACCAAACAGTCTGCTGCAAATTCAACCACGAAGGGTCGATACGCCCTAGTATTTAAAGTACTGCGCTACAGCTCACCTGGTTGAAAATTATCAACTGCAATGGCTTTCTTTCGTAACTTATTAGCGTGATGCATTGCATCAGCATCCGTTTGCTCTAATAACTTATTTTCAAGCGCATAATTTATAGCACCTTCAATATCAAGCGTTGCAGGCACACTGCCCTTACGCTGCCATTGTTTTAGATCTTTAAACTGCGCTTGCATATCATGCATAGCTAAAAATGCGCTTTCCATGACCCCTGTACCTGCATTTTCATCTACATAACATAAATGCGTTAAGCGGTTTCTAAATACACCCGGTTGAGTCATACGCTCACAAATACTTTGTGCTATTTCATCACTTGGTCTGTGGTAATGATTTCCAAGCGGGAAGACGATACGTTTAAGGGTAAAATTAACAACCGGATTTGAAAAGTTTTTAAAGAAGCCATTAAACGCTTGGCCAATTTCAAATAATGAGTTCTCAATAGCATATTTTACAAATGGTAAATCAGCTTGTTGGCGCCCTTCGTCTTCATAACGTTTTAAAACAGTTGATGCTAAGTACAAATGACTTAATACATCACCCAAACGTGCCGATATCATTTCTTTTCGTTTAAGCTCACCGCCAAGCATTAACATAGCCACGTCTGTGCAAATAGCTAAGCCTCGGCTCATTCTGCTCAGTTGCTTATAATAAACAGCCGTTTCACCACCTACAGGCGCTTTAGCAAAATAACTACGTGTTAAGCCATGCACAAATGCCATACCTGCATTACTTGCTGCAAATATTATATGGTTCATTAATAAACCATCAAATTGTTCAAGTGCTGCGTCGTCATCTTCCATTGCAGCGGCTTCCATTTCTTTTAAAACAAATGGATGACAGCGTGTTGCACCTTGGCCAAATATCATTAAGTTACGCGTTAAAATATTCGCGCCTTCAACCGTAATTGATACTGGAATACCCATATAGCCATGCGCCAAATAGTTATTAGGCCCTACTTGAATTCCTTTACCTGAATGAATATCCATTGCATCGTTCATTACCGTACGACCCATTTCAGTCATATGGTATTTAGCAATCGCGGTTACAACCGACGGGCTTAATTTTAAATCAATCGCACCTGCGGTCATTAATCTGCACGACTCAAGTGTGTAAGTTAAACCACCAATACGTGCAAGTGCCTCTTGAACACCTTCAAACTGCCCTATAGATACACCAAACTGCTGGCGTACCATGGCGTATGCCGATGTCATTTTTGAAGCTAAATGTCCAGTTGCTGCACTTAATGCCGGTAGTGATATACCACGCCCTGCACTTAAACACTCAACAAGCATTCTCCAGCCACGCCCTGCACACTCTTGCCCACCAATGATCCAGTCCAGTGGTATAAATACATCTTTACCGTAAGTGGTACCATTCATAAAGGCCATATTAAGCGGATAATGACGCTCACCCGTTTCAACACCCGGATGATCGGTTGGTATTAGTGCACATGTAATGCCTAGCTCTTTCTTATCACCTAATAAAGCATCAGGGTCATACATTTTAAATGCTAAGCCGAGTACAGTAGCCACGGGTGCAAGTGTAATGTAACGCTTTGACCAATTTAAACGCAGGCCCATTACTTGCTCGCCATTGTGCTCACCCATACACACCACGCCTGAATCAGGAATGCTGCCAGCATCAGAGCCCGCCTCTGGTCCCGTTAATGCAAAACAAGGAACATCTGTACCATTAGCTAAACTTGGCAGCCAACGATCTTGCTGCTCTTTAGTACCATAGTGAAGAAGTAACTCGCCCGGACCTAAGCTATTAGGCACCATAACAGTGACTGCGGCTGTTAAGCTTTTAGTCGAAATTTTTGACACTATCGTTGAATTAGCAATTGCCGAGAACTCACGACCGCCAAATTTTTCAGGAATGATCAGCGCAAAAAAACCTTCTGTTTTTAGGTAATCCCACACTTCTTTTGGTAAGTCTTTGTCTTTTTGTACAATTTGATAATCATCAAGCATCGCCAATAAGGTTTCTACTTGGTTAGCCATAAATGCGTTTTCTTTATCGCTAAGCTCTGGTTTAGGAAAGCGGTGCAGTTTTTGCCAGTCTGGGTTACCACTAAATAACTCACCATCCCACCAAACATCACCTGCTTCCATCGCCTCTCGCTCTGTTTGCGATAATGGCGGAAGCACCTTTTTGAACATTTTAAACGTAGGACGAGTAATCAAGTTTAGGCGAATATCTTTAACCGCAAAAATTACCACCACCACGACCAGCAATATTATAAATATTAACATGCGCACATTCCTTACACATTGAATGAAAATAGTAACTTAATTATGACCCATCTTAATTTAAATACAATCATTGCACGACGAGTCGTGAGCCTTAACGCATTCATTTTATTGTTTTAAACATCACTGCTATTATCAACGTTTTAATAACAATAAATTAAAGGAATAGCATGACCCCTTTTCGATTTAAACTAAGTATGAGCGCCTTAATGGTAGCAAGTACTCTTGCTTTAACGGCCTGCGATGCGCAAGTAACGATAGACACTACCGATTCACCACACACTAAAAAAGCTGTAACAGCTAAAGATGCAAATACATTTATAACAAACACAGAAAAAGAACTAAGTGCACTTTATTTAGAATCGAGCCGTGCAGAATGGATTTACGCAAACTTTATTACTCATGATACGTCGGCTCTATCGGCTGAAGTTAACCGTAAAATGACCGAAACAGTCGTGCGTTTAGCAAATGAAGCTGCAAAATACGACGAACTAGAGCTTGATTACGATGCTCGCCGTAAGCTTGATAAACTAAAACTAGCACTTACACTTCCTGCCCCACAAGACGCTGATAAAACAGCGCAACTTTCACAAATTGTCGCAGAGCTTGGCGGGCTATATGGTAAAGGTAAATACTGTAAAGAAGACGGCACCTGTTTAAGCCTTGGCGACATGACTTCAAAAATGGCCACCAGCCGAGATTACAACGAACTACTTGATTTATGGCAAGGCTGGCGTGAAATATCAAAACCCATGCGCCCACTTTACGAGCAACAAGTAGTGCTGACCAACGAAGGTGCAAAGGAGCTTGGTTATGCCGATACGGGCGCTATGTGGCGCAGTAAATACGATATGCCTGCTGATGACTTCACCACCGAGCTTGACCGTATTTGGGGCCAAGTTAAACCACTGTATAACTCGCTACACTGTCATGTTCGCGCAAAGTTAGGTGAAAAGTACGGCACCGACAAAGTACCTCAAGATCAGCCAATACCAGCGCACTTACTTGGTAATATGTGGGCGCAAGCATGGGGTAATATTTACGATGTAGTTGCACCAGAAAACGCCGATCCGGGTTACGACGTAACCGAGTTATTAGCTCAAAATAATTACGACGAACTTAAAATGGTAAAAGGGGCTGAAAACTTTTTTACCTCAATGGGTTTTGACGCACTACCAGAGACATTTTACGAGCGTTCATTGTTTGTAAAACCAAAAGACAGAGATGTGCAGTGTCATGCATCAGCATGGAATATCGATAGCAAAGACGATTTACGCATTAAAATGTGTATTCAGCGCACAGGCGAAGAGTTTTCAGTTATTCACCATGAATTAGGTCATAATTTTTATCAACGCGCATACAACAAGCAGCCTTTATTTTATCAAGAAAGTGCAAACGATGGTTTTCATGAAGCCATTGGTGACACCATTGCCTTATCGGTTACACCGGGTTACTTAAAAGAAATCGGCTTACTTGAACAAGTACCTGATGAATCTAAAGATATTGGTTTATTAATGAAAATGGCACTTGATAAAGTCGCCTTTGTGCCGTTTAGCTTAATGGTTGATCAGTGGCGCTGGCAGGTATTTTCAGGGGAAGTAGCACCGGAAAATTACAATAAAGCATGGTGGGAACTACGTGAAAAATACCAAGGAGTGCAAGCTCCTATCGCACGTAGCGAAAATGACTTTGATCCGGGTGCTAAGTACCACGTTCCGGGTAACACGCCTTATACACGTTACTTTTTAGCGCATATTTTGCAATTTGAGTTTCATCGCAGCTTATGTGAAATTGCCGGTAACGATAAAGCCATTCATCGCTGCTCTATTTATAACTCAAAAGAAGCAGGGGATAAGCTAAACGCTATGCTTGAAATGGGTTCGTCTCGCCCTTGGCAAGAGGCGCTTGAAACTGTAACAGGTAAGCCGCAAATGGATGCAACAGCAATGCTCGATTACTTTGCACCATTACAAACATATTTAGATAAACAAAACGAAGGCCGCAACTGCGGCTGGTAATAAAGTAATACACTTGTATAAAAACAACAAAGCCCGCTAACTAAGCGGGCTTTTTAATATTATTTTTGTATTAAATAAGTACAAGACTCAATTAAAACTGGTAGCGTATGTTAGCAAAGTAAGCATCGTTATCAGAATCATCAGCATTGTTACCGTAACCTACTTTTAAACCAAGGTTTTGGTTAAAGAAGTGTTGAGCACCAAAAGTGTAAGCATCTTCTTTATCGTAAGAAGCAAATACTGACGTAGCTTTGCTGAAATAGTAGTTTGTTTCTACATCCCATGTATCATCAGCTTCTGAAATACTATTAAATGTACCTTCAACAGTTAAGAAGTTACCTTCTTGTAAATCTACAAAGTATTTTGCAGCTACTGAACGTTTGTCAAAATCATCATCAGACTCAACAGTTACACCAACATAGTCAGTACCATTAAGCATGTAATTATATGCTAAAGAGAATAACGCGTAGTCTTCGCCGTCATCATTTTCAACAAATTTCGCTTTTGCAAGTAAATCTGGGTTGAAAAAGTAACCAGCTGTAAACGCGTAAGATTCATCATTTGAACCAAAGTCACTGTTTTCGTAAGAAGCACCAAAAACAACATCTTTATAAAAATATTCGCCGCCAACCGATGTTACATCGCTTGCGTCGTTATCTGTGTACGAACCAAAAACATTAGTTTGCTTATTGATGTACTCAAACTGGTCGTAAGGACCTAATGTCTTTTTAGGAGAGAAATAATAAGTAGAATCGATACTAAACTGGTCATCATTATTACTGTCTGTAAATTGGTAACCTAAATTACTTATTGAATTATAGCTGTCTGCTGCCATTGCAGTGGTTGCAGCGCCTGATAACAAAATGCTTGAAATAATAATTGCTAATTTTTTCATTCTAAATTCCCTATAAATGTTACTTTTAATGCTTCAGCTGTCTAGCCAAAGTCGAGGCGCATCCTAACGCCAAAAAAGTGAACAAAAACTGAATGAAAGGCCAAATAAAAACCAAATGCAGGTGGTGAACTTGTAAATATTTACACATAAATGTAAACATAGAGTATCTCTTGAATATACAGAACAATAGCATGTCATCATTTAAATTTAAAAAGTTATAAGTACGGTACAAAGTGTCGCTAAATTGAATACAACTTAATTATTCGATAAACCTCATCAATATAACCTCCTCTCACTATATTTTTATAATTTCTCAAAAAATTACTCTATTTAATTCATTATTTCTGTATTTATAATGAAAAATAGGTTTGTATCAGTGCATATTTTTATCTGTTTTTTTCCAATAACCATTGTTTACTAGCAAAAACAACTCCAATACTTACTATTTTATAGCTATTATCATCGGCTGCACTTAATGACTTTAGTAATAATTAAGCCATTCATGGCGACTCTATTTATAACTTAAAATGAGTTATTTAGATGAGCAAAATAAAGGCCATAATTATGGCTGGTAAAAGTTTATAGTTAAAAGCTCAAACGTATAAAAACGACAAAGCCCGCTAAATTTAGCGGGCTTTTTAATATTATTTTTGTATTAACTAAGTACGGGACTTAATTAAAACTGAAAACGCATGTTAGCAAAGTAAGCATCGTTATCTGAATCATCAGCGTTGTTTTCGTAACCCACTTTTACACCAATATTTTTATTGATGAAGTGTTGAGCACCAAAGCTATAAGTATCTTGCTTGTTATAGTTAGCAAATACAGATGTTGCTTTTGAGAAGTAGTAGTTAGTTTCTGCTACCCATTGGTTTTGGGCGTCATCAATGCTTTCGTATTTACCTTCAAAAGTAAGGTAGTTACCTTGCTGTAAATCAATAAAGTATTTAGCAGCTACTGCACGGTAATCAAAATCGTCGTCTGATGTAAGTGTAACACCTACGTAATCTGTGCCATTAAGCATGTAGTTGTAAGCTAAATCAAATAATGCGTAATCATCGCCGTCTTTGTTTTCAACTAGCGTTACTTTTGCAAGTAAATCAGGGTTGAAAAAGTAACTACCCGTCAGTTTATAAAGCTCACTGTTAGAGCCTGAATCTGAGTCTTGGTTTTCGTAAGATGCGCCAACAACAAACTCATTAATGAAGTATTCACCACCAACTGAAGTTAAATCGCCAAGGTCGTCATCAGCGTAGCTACCATATACGTTAGTTTGTTTATTAATGTACTCAAATTGATCGTACGGGCCCAAAGTTTTTTTAGGAGATAAGTAGTAAATAGAATCTACAGCAACGGTGTCGTTGTTATCGCTATTTTTGTAGCTTAGGTTACTAATTGAGTTATAGCTGTCTGCAGCAGCCGCAGTGCTAGATAATAAAATGCTCGAAATAATAACTGCTAATTTTTTCATTGTAAGACTTCCCTATGTGCATTGTTTTTTATGCTCTAGCTGTATTGCTAAAGTCGAGGCACATGCTAACGCTAAGAAACTGAATGAAAACTTAACTAACCAATTGTATTTATTAAGTTAATTGTAAGGAAGTGTTGTAAACTGTAAAATTAAAGTAGCTGCAACATCTAGTCAACAACTACTTAAAACATGTACTGTATTAAAGCGCGTGCTGGCTAATTATACGGTAAACATCGTTAATATTATCGCCAGACTTAAACTCTTTACTAATTGGTGTTGGATCTGAGCCAACCCATATTTTTAGCTCGGCATCTAAGTCAAAATGGCCTGCACTTTCTTTACTAAACTTGGTGATTTTAGAGTAAGCAATACTCACCATTTCCATTTTAGAGCCAGTCATACCTTGCTTATCAATTAAAATTAAGCGCTTATTCGTAAAAATAAACATATCACGTACTACTTTATATGCTTTTTCTACTTGCTCACCCTCAATTAATGTATTGGCGAGTATTTTCTCTAAATCAGAATCGTCAACTTCGCTTGCATTACCCATAAGTCCGCTAAGTAAACCCATTATACTCTCTCCTGTTTAAATATTTGATTCTCTAATGTGTGCCCGTTAACTAACTGCCTGTACTGCCAATTGTGCTGATGACAAAAGCTCAGCAGTGCAATATCAAGTGGATCGCTCGTTGGCTGATACTCAACTACATATTCTTTATGTTGGCTCATATATACCCGGCTCACACCTGCAATTGTTTGAAGCTGTTGCTCAACATTTTGATAAGCTTCGCTTAGCATTAATGTATAAAAGTGTTTATCGGTATTATTTGTTTTTGTTTGATGCTCGCTCAGTACGCCTTTATCTAAATGAAGTACCTGTGAGCATAGTCGCTCAAGCTCAGTTAAATCGTGAGAGCTTAAAATAAATGTAGCCTGCTCACTTAATTCAGATACTAGCTCGCGCACTTCTCTGGCATGAATAGGATCAAGCCCTGCGGTTGCTTCATCAAGCATTACAATTTGTGGCGCGCCAATAAGTGCTTGCGCTATCGTAACGCGCTTGCGCATACCGTGCGATAAATCCCCTGCACGCTGCTTTGCAATCTCTTTTAAGCCAACCAAGTCAAGTACACGTAGCGCCTCAGTTTGGCTTTGCTTAGCGCCCATACCTTGCAGTTTTGCATAAAAAGCGAGTTGCTTGTCTATATTAAAACGAGGGTCAAGTTGTGCGTCTTGCGGTAATGCACTTACTTTATTAAATAAAGCAGCGCTCCCTGGTTTATGCCCTAATATTTCAAGGCTGCCTTTACTTGGCGCAATATAGCCGCATAACAAACTAAATAAGGTGGTTTTACCCGCACCATTTGGCCCAACAAGGGCCACTGGCGCGCCTTTATTAATTTCAAAGTTCACATTATTAAGCGCAAGTTTTGCACCATACGACTTACTCAAACCGCTGGCTGTAATCAATGGTCTCATAGTGAGCTCCTTGCAAAAATACGTTGAGCGACGATTAGTAACACCGCAGTTTGCACAAGGGGAATAGCCACAGCGCTTAATAATGGTAAATTTTGCCCCGCTAATAACTCTATTTGCACACCCGGAAATAAATAATCAAGCAAGCCTAATGCGGGTATTTGCCATTGCAATATACCAACTACAATACCGCCTGCTGCAAAGTATAAAATTGCCAATACAATAGATAAACGCGATGAGCGAGCAAAGGTATTTATTAACGTCATAAGTGCTACAAATGGACATAAAGTAACAACCAATATTAAAAATATAGAAAGCGCACGAGCAAAACCACCAGCCAGTAAACTTGGATCTCTAAACCCTAGTACAGCAAGCGTAGCCACAAGAGTAATGCCCACTAAGCAGGCTAATATCGCTAATTGTCCTAAAAAACGACCAAACAGTATTTCAAAGCGAGTGGAGCGCAGTGATAAAAACCTTAGTGTGCCGCGCTCTCTATCGCCTACCGTTTGGTCGCTACAAATAAATAAACCAAAAACGGGAAAGCTATACAGGGCTATTAACCAGTACATAGCAAATTCGGCCTCAGGCCAATCAAGCAGCTTACTTAAACCAATGGAGCCTGATATATCACGGGCTATTTGCTCAAAATCGGGCGCACTTACAATGCCTACTGCCTGCCCTATTGGGTAGCGCAGTATTATTAGCCACACCAATGCAAAGGCTGCTAATGCAATAAGTCCACGTTTAGTTAAAAACATACGTACAAGCTCAAATCCCGCTATTTGCGTTAATCGCCCTACGTTTATCGGTAATGGTGTTGCCATTGACTATCCTTAATGACTTTTTATTTTCTGTGTATTTATCCACACTAAGTGTAAACACCTTGAATTACCAGCAAAAAAAAGCCCACCTATGGTGAGCTTTGTAACAATACATTTAAATGTAACAGCATAAATTGCGATATAAATTATAAATGCTGCTTATAAACCTCAAGTGCTTGGCTTAAATCGCTAATTAAATCTTCAACATCTTCAAGACCAATATGCAAGCGAATAACCGGGCCTAAATCCCAACCTGTATTTGAACGCAGCCCTTTCATAGTTAAATTAGCGGTTACTAAACTTTCAAAACCGCCCCACGAAAAGCCCATTTTAATATGCTCAAGGCTATCTAAAAATGCATCAATCGCTTTTTGATTGCCAGTTTTCATAACAAATGAAAACAACCCATTACTGCCATCAAAGTCACGTTTAAAAAACTCATGCCCTGGGCAGGTTTCAAATGCAGGGTGGCGAATATGATCAACAAGCTCATGTTGTTCAAGCCATTTAGCTACTTCTATTGCTGCTTTTTCATGTTGATTTAAACGCACACCCATTGTACGAAGGCCTCTAAGCGCTAAATACGCATCATCGGCACTGGTACATTGCCCTAGTAAGTACGAGTTTTCGCGCAAGGTTGGCCAGTACTTTTTATTAGCAACAGCCACACCCATCATCACGTCTGAATGGCCGACAATATACTTCGTTGCAGCCTGAATACTAATATCAACACCGTGCTCTAGCGGACGATAATGCAAACCGTTGCCGTAGGTATTATCAAGTATGGTCATTACGCTATGCTCATTGGCTACTTTTACCATAGCAGGCACATCTTGCACTTCCATCGTAATAGAACCTGGGGATTCTAAAAACAATACTTTGGTATTTGGCTGAATGTAGTCTTTAATACCTGCGCCAATGGTTGGCGGGTAGTAGGTTGTTGTAATGCCCAGCCCCACTAAAATTTTATCGCAAAAATCGCGAGTTGGTTCGTACACGTTATCAACCATTAAAATATGATCACCGGTTTTTAAAAACGATAAAAATACTTGGCTAATCGCCGCTGCGCCACAAGGGTATAGTGCACAGCCTTCGCCGCCTTCAAGTTCTGTAATCGCTTCTTGTAGTGCAAAGTGTGTTGTTGTGCCCCGGCGCCCATAAAATAACGTTTTATCGCCACGGGTTTTAGCAGCTTCTTTTAAATCTGCTACAGTATCAAATACAATGGTAGATGCACGCTGTACAACGGGATTTACTACGCCATGTGTATAGGCTTTTTTGCGCCCTGATGATACCAGCTGAGTGTTTTTATTACTTTTACTCGACATTGTTAATCCTTAAGGGTTTGTGCGCCAATGCTCAATTAAATAACGAGAGATAGAGTCGGTTCTGGGCAGCTTTAAATGCTCCCCTTCTTCGTGCCAATTACCAAATTGCTCTAAGTCTTCACGACTAAACCATTTTGCATCGTCTAGCTCTTCTTTATCTACGTTAATTTCCTCAGATGTCGCCTCTGCAAAAAAACCAAGCATAATTGACGATGGGAACGGCCATGGCTGAGATGCAACATAACGTACGTTATCAACCTCTATGCCTGCCTCTTCTTTAACTTCACGCGCAACAGCTTGTTCCAGTGTTTCACCTGGGTCAACAAACCCAGCAAGCGACGAATACATACCAGTAGGCCACGTAGCTTGGCGACCTAACAAGCATCGCTCTACTCCGTCAGCAAATACCTTAGTAACCACCATAATTACCGCAGGATCGGTACGCGGGAATGTAGGATGCTTACAGTTTTCGTTTTCACACACTCTAGAGTGCCCGGCTTCCACTGAACGGTTTTTACTACCACAGCGCCCACAAAAACGATGCGTGGCATGCCAATAACATAACCCTCTCGCAAGGGCGGCTATTGAGGCATATTTAATGGTTACTTGAGGCCCATATTGGCGAATATCAAAAAACTGAGCGCCCTCTATTAAAGGCGAAAGTACGCTTTCATCCAGATCAGATACATCCAATGCAAACACACCATGTTTAGCATTATTTAAACCAACAAAAATAGCACTCGTTAAATCTAAATGCGCCACTTGTTGATACGTTAAATAGCTTACTTTAGGGGTATCTTTAATAAATAGGGTTTGATTATTTTTAACTAAAACCCATTTACTTTGCGCCGACATTTGCGCTTTAAGCCACGATGGGTCTTTACGAAAATTTGAGCCTCTATCTAGTGGCATGTTGCTGTAATGAAGCATGTAAGTCCTTGGTAACTCGTTATGCTTTAAAATTACCATAATCATTTAGCAAACCCAATTGATTACAGTAATAAAAAAAGCCTATATAAGGCTTAATTCATCTATTACGGCTTTGTATTAAAATCTCTCATGTTGCAGGCACTTAGCTTGCACCTTTTTAACTATTTTTTGCTGTTAAAGGAGCAAGGTATTATCAATTAAATGAAATTGCTCAGCGCTTTGTTTTAATACCTCTGCAGTTAACCGGTCAGCACCGTATACATCGCACGGTACATTATATTGATTTTTTAAATGCCCAAGTAACAAAGCAAAGTCACCATCGCCAGAGAGCAAAATAACCTTATCAAGATTCTTACCCTGCTCTAACATGTCTATTGTTATGCCTACATCCCAGTCACCTTTTGCACTGCCATCACGACGTTGAATAAATGGCTTTAGCTTTACGTCAAAGCCAATCGCACGCAAAATATTTTGAAACTGATTTTGCTTTTCATCACCTCGATAAATAGCGTACGCAAAAGCACATTCAATATTGTATTGCGCCTGCATTACCCGCCAAAACGCATTGTAGTCAAAGTTTTTTCCGTAACTCTCGCGGCACGTGTAATAAATATTTTGCACATCAACAAAAATACCTACGCGTGGTTTCGTGCTTTGCTGCTCGTTTTGTAAAGTCATTTAGTGTCCTAGTGAGGATTAATAGCAATAAAAGTAACATTATAA
The DNA here is from genome assembly GCF_015864395.1 of Pseudoalteromonas sp. SWYJZ12. Classification (NCBI taxonomy): domain Bacteria; kingdom Pseudomonadati; phylum Pseudomonadota; class Gammaproteobacteria; order Alteromonadales; family Pseudoalteromonadaceae; genus Pseudoalteromonas; species Pseudoalteromonas sp. SWYJZ12. The sequence continues at coordinate 50,443 of NZ_JADYXH010000020.1, read as the reverse complement.
AATAAGTGTACCTTGCAATTTATATTTAAGTAACCTAAATTAGTTACATACCCTTATGTAACCAATATTGGTTACATATTAAAAAGTAACCATTTTGAGATTTTTATGATTGGTGTGATCAGCGGCGATATTATTAAATCGCAAACAATCCCTAAGCAGCAATACGATGCCATGCTTTATCAACTAGAGCAAAGTTTGCGAAACATTTCGGGGGAGCAAACACTTTGGAATATATACCGAGGCGATGCCTTTCAGTTACAAGTTAATAATCCTGAGCTCCTTTTTAAAAATGCCATACTTGTATATTTACACCTTAAATCGTCAGGTTATGAGCTGCGCCAAAGCTTGGCACTTGGGCAAATAGATAACCCACGCAGCGATATAAAAACAGCAACCGGTTCTGCTTTTACCCTTTCGGGGCAAGGCCTTGATAAAATAGGTAATCAACGCTTTGTTTTTAATATTAATGAGCAGCAGCTTGATGAAAGCTTAAATCTTAATTTAGCCTTTGCCGACGTATTACTCACTAAAATCACGCAAAAACAAGCAAATGCCCTGTATGTCTATTTAACATCATCAGACAACAGCCACGCGGCACTGGCTAAAGAGCTTAAAACAAGTCGCGAAAATGTAACCAAACTACTAAATTTAGCGCACTACCAACTTATAGAACGCTTTATTAAACACACACAACACTTTATAAAAAATATAATTAAAGGAGGTGAATAATGGAGTTTGCACTTTTACTGGTCGCGCTTATTATTGGCCACTTACTCGCTGATTTTTACTGGCAACCTATGAGTTGGGTAAACGACAGAAACACCCGTCACTTTAAAGCCAGTAAGCTTTATTTTCATGTACTAGTGCATGGTATAACAAGTGCACTTATTATTACCGTGTGGGAATACACATTCGGGTGGCAGCAACTAAGCAGTATTTTAATTGCCACGGCGAGCATTATGTTGAGCCATTATTTTATTGATATAGCTAAATCGTATTCTAATAAAGGCGTGGTGCCTTTTTTACTTGATCAAATAGCGCACATACTCGTTATTATTGCGCTCAGTATTTGGCTAACTGATAACAGCAGCTTTATGACAGCAATTAATAATATGCTCACTGATCCCAAAATACTGTGGGTGGTATGCGGTTATTTAATTATTTTAAGTCCTAGCGCCGTATTTATAAGAATGATGTTAGAGCGTTTAACAAGTAACTTTTCAAGTACTGGTAGCTTACCGCTTGCAGGGCAAAGCATTGGTATGCTTGAGCGCGTACTTATGCTGAGCTTTATATTGCTTGACCAATTTGCAGGGCTTGGTTTTTTACTTGCAGCAAAGTCAGTATTTAGGTTTGGCGATTTAAGTGCAAGTAAAGATAAAAAACTTACCGAGTACGTTATGCTCGGCACATTACTTAGCGTAAGTGTTACTTTATTTGTCGGCTTGGGTATTAACTATTTAATCAGGTAGGCAATACAGTAAGTACAAATTACAGACAATAAAAAACGCGCTACTTCTATCGATTAAAAAGAAGGGAGCGCGTTTTTTGTATCAACCTTTAATCAAGTTCTAAATTAATTAAACGCCAATATAATCATTAATAATGATTAATCGTTAATAATGATTAATCGTTAATAATGATTAATCGTTACTTGTGCGACGACGGCGCTGGCCATTACCGCCAACAGATTCACGCTTTGCCCATGGGTTTTGCGCATTATCATCTGTTTTAGCTGCTGGCTTTTTAGAACCACCACGACGAGGGCCGGTACCATTACCACCATTGTTCGGCTTTTTACTGTTAGGCTTGCTGCTATCAGATTTAGGCTTATTAAAAGGCTGCTTTTTCTTAGGCTTTTTAGCCGGCAGTGGGCGAGCATCTAATGCGCGTTCAGCGACTGGGTTAATAGGCTCAAAACCGTCTTCTTCAGCACGTGGGATAAGCTCACCAATAAAGCGTTCAATACCGTATAAATCAACAGCATCTTCTGTTGTTACAAACGAAATCGCATGACCCGACGCACCGGCACGGCCTGTACGGCCAATACGGTGAACGTAATCTTCATATACATTTGGTAAGTCGTAGTTAACAACATGCGGTAATTCAACAATGTCTAAACCACGTGCAACAATGTCTGTTGCTACTAGTACGCGTACTTCACCACTTTTAAAACCATCAAGTGCTTTAACACGTGCGCCTTGTGATTTATTACCATGGATAGCCGCGCCTACAATGTCATCGCGCTCTAGTTGTTTAACTAAGCGGTTAGCACCGTGCTTTGTGCGGCTAAACACTAACACTTGTTGCCAATCGTTAGTGCGAATCAAGTGGCTTAGCAATGCTGTTTTACGTGTTTTATCTACCGCATAAACACACTGAGTAACACTTTTTGCAGTGGTATTTTTTGCAGCAACTGAAATTTCAACAGGGTCATTAATTAACCCTTTTGCTAATGCACGAATTTCGTCAGAAAATGTAGCCGAAAACATCAAGTTTTGACGTTTAGCAGGCATTTTAGCAATTAAGCGTTTAATGTCGTGAATAAAGCCCATGTCTAACATGCGGTCAGCTTCATCGAGTACAAGCACTTCAACGCTATCAAATTTAACTGCATTTTGATTATGTAAGTCGATTAAACGACCCGGCGTTGCTACTAAAATATCAACACCTTTACGAAGACGCTGCATTTGTGGGTTAATTTTAACGCCACCGTAAACTACAAATGAGCTCACATCCGAATGCTTAGCGTACTCTTCAACGTTTTCGCTTACTTGCAAAGCAAGCTCACGTGTAGGCGTTAAAATAAGTGCACGTACGTGGTTACTTTTAGCTTTAGGGCCTGACGACAAACGCTCAATAAGTGGTAATGTAAAACCCGCTGTTTTACCTGTACCTGTTTGCGCTGCTGCCATAACATCACGGCGTTCAATAATTGCAGGAATTGCTTGAGCCTGAATCGGCGTTGGCGTTTCATAGCCCTTTTCTAAAACCGCATTAACCAAAGACTGTGATAAACCTAAACCTTCAAAACTCATATAAACTCTCTTTTAAATTAGGCTACGTTAGCCAGTTGCGCGCATTATACCTGTAGTAGCTAAGAATGCATGCCATTATTTACGTTGCGAGCAATTGAGCATAGCTTAATAAAATTAAACCTGTGCTCAAGTTGCTTAAAAATGCAAAAAACGGCCATAAGCCGTTTTATATTTATACTTAATTACTCTAAGTATAAGAGTTACTTAACACCTAACTCACGCAGGCGTTCTTGCAAGTAGCTATCTGCCGTGTAGCGCTCTGAAAGCACAACATCTGGATGCGGGTGTAAAAATAACGGTAGTGATATACGCGATTTAGTAGATGCTTTACCCGTCGGGTTAATTACACGGTGAATTGTCGATGGGAAATACCCGCCCGACGCTTCTTGTAACATGTCGCCGATATTAATAATTAAGCTGCCAAAATCACATGGCACGTCTAACCAACCGCCATCTGTTTTTTGAACTTGTAAACCAGGCTCATTAGAAGCTGGTAATACAGTCAATAAGTTAATATCGCCATGGGCTGCTGCGCGAATAGCACCTGGCTCTTCATCACCCGTCATAGGCGGATAATGTAGGATACGTAACAATGTTTGCTCAGAGCCTGCAATCATGTCTTTTAAATCAATCGAAAACTTAGCACGTACATCAGCCGGAGATTCAGCCTGAACCCAGCTTAACAATGTGCCAGCAAATTCACTTGCTAAACGGTAGTATTGACGTACATCAGCTTCAAGCTGGGCAGGAACGCGACCTTTAGGGTACACATGAAAGTACTCTTTAATGTCTTTTATTGTAAAGCCTTTCGCTACTTCAGATACTGAAGGCGGAAAATAACCGTCTTGAGTTTCTTTAGAGAATAAAAAGTCGTGCTTTTGCTCTGAGTTAAAAAAGTCTTGCCAATTTTTGTAAATAGACTCAACTAAAGACTGTGGGATTGGGTGGTTTTTTAAAACGCCAAATCCAGTATTTCTTAACGATTCAACAAATTGTGCAGCCGCATCGGGAGCTTTATAATCAACAGTAGGTAATTGCATTGTACGTTCCAGTGAATAGGTTGTGTGAAGTGAGTTGCTTTTAATAGTGCTAAATTACTTATATAAAGTAGCAAAGCCTTCATTATAGCGCTATGCGAGGATAGACAAATGACCTCAAAAACATAAGGACATATGTCCGCAAAGCATAGTCACCGCCACTTGGCTTGATCAAGATCAACTTATAAAAAAACGTTGAATTTGCAAGGTTTAGTGCTTATATATGGTCTACTAATATAATATATTTTATTTGTGTAAATAAGGCTCCCCATGCGACAAAAAGTATCTTTTAAAAGCGGCGATTTAGAACTTGCCGGCCAACTTGAACTTCCCTCTGGTGACGTTAAGTTTTACGCGCTATTTGCACACTGCTTTACCTGCGGTAAAGACATTGCAGCAGCCACTCGTATTAGCCGAGCTTTAACACAGCAAGGCATTGCCGTACTACGTTTCGACTTTACCGGTTTAGGTAATAGCGATGGCGACTTTGCTAACAGTAACTTTTCATCAAACATTCAAGATTTAGTATCTGCGGCAAATCATTTACGTGAGCATTTTGCGGCGCCGCAACTACTCATTGGCCACAGTTTAGGCGGGGCTGCCGTTCTTGCTGCTGCGGAGCATATTCCTGAAGTATCGGCTATTACAACCATTGGTGCACCGTCAGATGCGCAGCACGTAGCGCATAACTTTGAAGCACACCTTGATGAAATTAACGCAGCAGGTGAAGCTAAAGTTAACTTAGCTGGTCGTGAATTTACCATTAAAAAGCAATTTATTGACGATATAGCCAAGTACGATAAAAGCCACATAAGTAAACTTAAGCGCGCATTATTAGTAATGCACTCCCCTATTGATGCGACGGTAAATATTAGTGAAGCTGAAAAAATTTATGCATCAGCCAAGCATCCTAAAAGCTTTATTAGCCTAGATAACGCCGATCACCTTTTAACAAATAAAAACGATGCCGACTACGCAGCACAAATAATTGCAACGTGGGCAAACCGTTATGTTAAGTACGACAAAACTAAATACACGGCAAGTTTAACGGGTGGCAATGTACTCGTTGAAGAAAAAGACCATGTATTTACTCAGCACGTAAGTACAAAAGATCATACTTGGCTTGCAGATGAGCCAATAAAAGTAGGTGGTAAAAACTTAGGTCCTGATCCGTATCATCACTTATTAGCGGGGCTTGGTGCCTGTACGGCCATGACACTGCGTATGTACGCTACACGTAAAAACTTACCACTAGAGCATGTAAAAGTAGAGCTTGATCACACTCGCGATTACAACAAAGATTGCGACGATTGTGAGCAAACAGGTAACCTTGAAGCAATTATCCGTAAAATCACTTTACGTGGCGACTTAACAGAGCCACAACGCCAGCGTTTACTCGAAATAGCCGACAAATGCCCTGTGCATAAAACACTACATAATAACCCAGTTATTGTAAGTGAACTGGTAGAATAACTGCCGTAAAATTAATATAGCGCAGGTAACACTGCGTTGTGATTTAACTTTTATAAACCTAATTTTTACTATCTAAAAATCCCTCTACTTCTTTACTCATTCTGTCCACCAGCCATTTTGGCCCGCCATCGTACATATCGTTATGGCGAGATTTTTCTATTAGTGTTTGTGTAACAGGAAACTTATCCAGCTCTGAATCGTTTAACAGCACATTCGCATCAGCTGGGTAATCACTACCGCGTAGAGTAAGTACGCGTATATTTTTATTGCGTGGGATCAACATGCGGCGATGATCGAGCGTAATAATAGTGCTAACTTCATTGGGGTAAATAGAGCCGTATAATGACGAAATATCCCCGCCGTTTGAGTGCCCAAATAAGGTGAGCTTTGTAAAGTCGTACGCTGGGTATTTACTCGCTAGCTCATTAACTAAAAACTTAAGCGTTACTACGCCACGATGCCAGTTTTCCATACGCGTTGTTAAGTAAGGCTGCTCACGATTAAGGTCAGGGTCGCTTTTTAGTTCATGTGCAACGGCTATTGTTAAATATCCACGCTGATTAAACACATTACTAGCAAACGTGTATTCGTTATGGCTAATCCCGTAGCCCGCACTAATAAACGCTACAGAGCATTTTACTTGAGCTGTACACTTAGCATTGTTACTTGGTAATGTAATATTGATAGGAATAGTGCGATTGCGGCTTTCATCAGTTATAACGCCATCGTTTGCATAGCTTGTTGCGCCTATTACTGATGTGCTTATAACTGATGTACTTAGAGCTAGTGCGCTTAATATAAAAAGCTTTTTAAGTGTTTTTTGCATATTTAAATTTATATAAATTATTGTTTTTAATTAAAAATAACTTTTACTTTATAGCTTTGCATTCTCTATTGTCAAACTATGCGATAATAGCCGCCATTGTTTAAATATATTTAGTAAAAGATCCAATAAATGAAATCATACAATAGCATTCAAGAACGTATAGAAATCCTAGAAGACAAACTAACGGCAATACATGACGAAATCGAAACACTAAAAGCACCTGCTAAAAACAACAATGAACGTATTATTTTTAAGTTTATTGAAACAGGCAGCACAGGTAAAACGAAGGATTTTGTTCGTGAGTTAGGTATTAAATCACCACGTGACGGTTTGTTTTCGTCAGGTGACGTTACAAAACTAATTAAAGATGGCGCTGAAGATATTTCACCTGCGTTATTAGAAATCGCAAGACAGCTTGCCAGTGCACGTAATAAAAATGGCCCAAGCCGTTAATTACCCAGTCACGCAGTATCTAGAAGCCCAGCCAAGCTGTCGCTTCTAGATATGTAATCATATTAAACTAAATTAATCACACAATTCTATATTAAGGCAGGTAAGCAAATTAAGTGCTTCGAAGCGATCAAACTTAGCATTCGCTAAAATATTATTATTCAAATCTATATTAAACGCTGTCGCACCTACAAAATCACATTTTGTTAAGTTAGTTTGAAAAAACTCACTATCGCGAAAATCTGTTCCTGTAAATTCACTACCGCTTAAATCTGCATGTCTAAAATCAACATTTTTGGCAAAGCAGTGTGTTAGTTTGAGGGCTTTGAGGGTTAATTCAAAAAAAGAACTATTACTGAGCTCGCAATAATTAAAACTCACCGGTGCGTTAATACTAAGCGCTGGCCAATCTACATCAGCCCATTGCAAACTATTTAATTTACAGTGGCTAAAACTTACATTTTCAAGCGAGCTGTAGTTCCATTTTAGTGACGATAAATTACAGTTTTTAAAACTACATTCTATAAATCGGCAATTTTTAAACTGCCCGCCTGAAAAGTCGCAATCGATAAATATACATTCTTCAAACTCAGAGTTTTCAGTTAGCTGCTCTGCGTACTGCAAAGCATTAAATTGCTCATCAAAATACTGGTTATTGTTACTTAACAACACAATTCACCTATTAAATTTAACCCGTGTAGCCATTACTTTTAGGTAAATCTTTTTTAAGCGCAAGCACTGCAATAAAAATCAAAGCAAATAGTGGAAATAGCGCTAAACAGCCACCCACAAAAGCTAAAACACCCGGCATAGTACTTTTACGCTTACCTATTTTGTAGCTAATTACAGCAAAAATAGGGATACATAATATAATAAAAAAAGCTAAAAACTCACCAAATAAGGTTAGATGAAACGACATAAGAACTCCTTTTCAATATGGATAATAGCAATCGGCACAAACCTTTAAACTGCTTTAAATTTAACCACAAAAAAACCCTCAAGCATATAACTTAAGGGTTTTTAAAATTAGCTTAAAAGCTAAGCAAAAATTACTCTTCGCTTGATACTTCTTTTTCTACAACACTAATTGCAAGCTCAGCTAACGAGTCAAGGTTAGGTTTGCTTGGCGCGTTGGTTAATAAACACGACGCTTGTGTTGTTTTAGGGAAAGCAATAACGTCACGAATGTTATCGGTACCACATAAAAGCATTGCTAAACGGTCAAGGCCAAATGCTAAACCTGCATGTGGTGGTGTGCCGTATTTAAGTGCATCAAGTAAAAAACCAAACTTGTCTTGTTGCTCTTGCTCGTTAATACCTAAAATTCTAAATGCAGTTTCTTGCATATCTGCATTATGAATACGTACCGAACCGCCACCCACTTCGTAGCCGTTTAATACCATATCGTAGGCATCTGAAATAGCAGCTGCTGGGTTTGCTTCAAGCTCACTGGCGTTAATGTCTTTTGGTGCAGTGAATGGATGATGTACAGCATGTAATGTGCCTTCGTCATCTTCTTCAAACATTGGGAAGTCTACAACCCAAAGTGGTGCCCAGCTATTAAGGTTAGTGATTTCTAAATCAACACCAATCTTAACGCGCAGTGCGCCCATTGCTTCATTTACTGTGTTGCGCTTATCGGCACCAAATAAAATGATATCGCCAGACTGTGCATTAGTACGCTCAAGTAATTTAGTGATTACGTCTTCGCTTAAAAACTTAGCCACTGGTGATTGAACGCCTTCAGCGCCCGCAGTGTGGTCGTTTACTTTCATCCACGCCATGCCTTTAGCGCCGTAAATACCAATAAACTTAGTGTAATCGTCAAGTTGTTTACGAGAAAGCTTAGCGCCACCCGGTACAGTTAACACAGCAACGCGACCTTTTTCGTCGTTAGCCGGACCTGAGAAAACATTAAACTCTACGTCTTTAACTAAATCTGCAACATCAACCAATTTCATTGGGTTACGTAAATCTGGCTTATCAGAACCGTAAAGGCTCATTGCCTCGCTGTAAGGCATGATTGGAAAATCGCCTAAATCAACGTTTAGCAATGTTTGCCACATCTCGCGGATCATTTTTTCAGTCATACCACGTACTTGATCAGAGCTCATGAAAGAGGTTTCTATATCTATTTGGGTAAATTCTGGTTGGCGATCGGCGCGTAAATCTTCATCACGGAAACATTTAACAATTTGGTAGTAACGGTCAAAACCAGACATCATCAACAATTGCTTAAACAACTGTGGAGACTGTGGTAATGCGTAAAAACTACCTTTATGAACGCGGCTTGGCACTAAGTAATCGCGCGCGCCTTCTGGCGTTGCTTTAGTAAGTACAGGTGTTTCGATGTCTAAAAAGCCGTTTTCATCTAAAAAGCGACGAACAAAGCTGCTTGCTTTAGCACGTAATTTAATACGGTCACTCATTTCTAGACGACGTAGGTCTAGGTAGCGGTATTTTAAACGACGCTCCTCTGAGTTTACTTGGTTAAAATCAAGCGGTAATGGCTCAGAGCGGTTAATAATATTAAGCTCTTTACCTAAAATTTCGATCTCCCCTGTTGCCATGTCTTTATTTACTTGGCTGTCTGGGCGTGCGCGAACAATACCTTTTAACTGAACACAAAATTCTTGGCGAAGTGTGTTAGCTGAACTCATTAACTCTTCAATGTCAGAGTCGAATACAACTTGTACTAAACCTTCTCTATCGCGTAAATCGACAAAGATAAGTCCACCAAGGTCACGTCGTTTGTTGATCCAGCCACATAGTTCAACTTCTTGATCTACGTGAGTTTTATTTAGCTGTCCGCAATATATAGAGCGCATAGTTTTCCTGTCAGATAAAAGGCTTAAACGGCTAAACTTATTTGTTTTAAGGCGTGTGATTTAAAAAACAGGTCACCACAATACAAATAAAGCCGCTAGCAATCTAAAAATAATCAAATTAAGCCCTGCATTATACTCAACTAACATTAAGATGCTAGGGCGTGTGCCGCTTTTGCCCCTGAATTTACAGCAGCTCGTTTTGTTATTTGCTACACTATTGCCACTTTATAATAAGGCGCTAGTTTGTATGTTATATATTGGATGCCCGCAGTGGTCGAGTAATGCATGGAAAGGCAATTTATTTTCAAGCCAATGTAAAAACGCCGATATGCTTAGCCAATACGCCCAACACTTTAACTCTGTTGAAGGCAATACCAGCTTTTACGCTGACCCTTCGCCAAGCACCGTATTGCGCTGGGCAAACAGCGTACCCGACGATTTTAAATTTACTTTTAAGTTTAATCGTCGCTTTAGCCACGAGCTGCATCTAACCAATGTTCAAACCGAGCTTACTGATTGGCTAAACTTGTTTACCCCTATTTTAGAAAAAACCGGGCAAATCATGCTGCAATTACCTAAAGCATTTGGTCCTGGTGACTTACCCAAACTCGCACAATTTATTAGCCTATTACCAAAAGAGGTTAATTACGGTGTAGAGGTACGTCATACTGCGTTTTTTCAAAAGGGCAAAGCCGAAATAGCGCTTAATCAGTTATTAATGGCAAATAACATAAATCGCATATCGATGGATACTCGCGCCCTATTTGCGGTAAAACCAACCACCGAAGCGCTAATAGATGCACAGCAAAAAAAGCCGCATTTACCCGTGCATGCCATTGCTACAAGCACGCAACCCATGGCGCGCTTTGTTATCGCCGATTTACAAAACGACTATAAACCCTTTTATAAACCGTGGCTGAGTAAAGTAAAACAATGGCTTGATGAAGGAAAAACGCCCTATGTGTTTTTTCATACGGCAGATAACCGAGAAGCGCCATTATTAGCAAGGCAGTTTTGTAAAGACCTTGGTTATAATCACAAAGCATTAAACCCATTTACTGGCGAAAAAGAAGCCCAGCAGCAAGCACTTTTTTAAAAGTAAAACGACAGAGAAATAATAATGAGTGAATACGCACGTTACTTTACCGGTTACCCAGCTAACATTGTTGAGCAAGTATTAAGCCTTATAAATAACAAAAAGGTATGTGACTACTTACTTAAAAAGTATCCGCAAGCACACACTATTACCAGCGATAAACTACTTTATAGCTATGCAACCGAGCTTAAAAAACAGTATTTAAAAAATGCGCCACCATTTGGGCGCGCTGCTTTTAAAAAGCAAGGCGATATGGTCACCAATGCACTCGGTACACATACGTATCGAATGCAAGGTAAAACCCGTAAGCACGATTTAGCGATAAACAGCGACTTGCTCCGCGCTCCCGAGCCGTTATTAAAAGCGTTAGTGGTACATGAGCTCGCCCACTTTAAAGAAAAAGACCATAACAAAGGCTTTTATCAACTTTGCTGTCATATGGAACCGAGTTACCACCAGCTAGAGTTAGATCTAAGAATTTTTTGTGTGGTAGTGGCGATGGGTGAAAATCCTTATTTAAAATAAGGATTTTAGCGTTATTTAACTGAGTGAAAATAAAGCCCATGCTTAAGTTAATATTTCCTTTCATGCCCAAGCGCGCGTACCCAATCTCTTATCCACGTAAGTAGCTCACAACTTAACGCCTTTTCGCTTAATAAAAACAAAAAAGTTTAAAACTACATAATTGCCCTACATTTGAGAACTACACTCTTAATAGCTAATTCTTTCTATGTACTCTTAATCTTTGGAGTTTTAAATGATGAAAAATACCCATGCCTTTTTACTCAGTGCACTGTGCTGTGTAACCTTAAGTGCCTGCAACGAGCAAAACAGCCAATCGCTTAAACAATCAAACCTCAATGATTTTACGCTAACAAGCTCAAAGGTAAGCGATGGCGGTAACTTGCCTATTACTTATACGTGCGATGGGCAAAGCATTAGCCCTCCACTTAACTGGAGCGGTGCACCTAACACAACCAAATATTATGCGTTAATTATGGATCATAAAGCGCCAGAGGGAATGCATTGGTATTGGACCATGTACAATATTGCCGCCGATAAAACACAAATTAAAGCAGGCGAAACTCTCGGTGAAGTAGCCTCTAATAGCGTAAACGATTTAAACCAATACGCGCCACCTTGCTCTAAAGGCCCGGGTGAAAAAAGCTATACTTATACTGTGTACGCATTATCTGCACCGGTTACCTTTAATAGCGATACAAAAGTAGATCGCTCAGCATTACTCGCCGCTGTAAAAGATATTACTCTCGATACTGCAAGTATGACGGTCAAATACTCGCGAAGCGCCAGTAGCGCCGGGCACAAACCGGATTCAAAACCAAAGCCAAACGAGCAACCAAAGCCTGATAAATCATATTTAACCGCTAACGTAAAATCACCTCGTTGTGATGCTATTACACAATCAGTAAGTAATGCAGGGTTTGATCAAAGCGTATCTGTTACGTGCGATGAACAATATGCTTATATTGCCTCATCTACTTATCCTGATCATGACGTAATGACTGGTATTACAGGTACTAACGAGCAAATACCCGTTCCAGCTAAAGACTACGCCGCACCTATAAAACTAAACCCTAAAAAAGCAAAAACAATTACAACAATTGATGCAGCCGTAGGTGTTGCCGTTAATGGCGTACCAATATACGACTATTCTTCGCAAGGTGAACTGGACGTAAATAGCTACGATGAAAAACACGACACTTTAGCACTCGGACAGTTAGATATATGTGGCGGACACGCAGGACGAGGTGATGACTACCATTATCATGTATCGCCAACGTGTATGATTGACACAATGAAAAACCAATCAAGCGATGCCATTATTGGTTGGGCTTACGATGGTTACCCGCTGTATGGCAGTAAAAACCCAGACGGCAGTGCAATTGCCAAAGGTGACCTTGATGTATGTAACGGACAAACCGATGACACATTTGGCTATCGCTACCAAACATCAGCTACACCGCCGTATATTATTCAGTGCTTAGTAGGTGAAGTAGATACCGCAAAATTACCAAGAGTGTCACCACTGAGTGGCGATACTCAAGGTATAAGAGCCGATTTGCGCCCGCCACAAGGAGGCGTTGAAAACTTAACGCACACAATCTCTGAAAACGGCAGCCGTACAATGAGCTATTCATACAAAGGTGAAAACTACTTTACTACTTACAGCCCTGCATCACAGGGAAAAGACTGCTATAGCTTTAAACAAAAAACTATCAGTAATGGTGGCAAAGTTCAAACAGGTACATTTTGTAGAGGTCCGCAACCAAATCACCTTACTCCTACAGTCACTAAGCAAAATACAAATTCTGCCATTACAGGCAAGCATAACTTAAAGCTAGAAGCATGGGCTGATAACTGGTTTACAGCCTACATAGGCGAGCAGTTACTTGTTGAAGATTCTGTGCCTATAACCACAGAGCGCTCATTTAATGCCGAAAGCATTACGTTTTCTGCAAACTACCCTATTGAGCTTAATTTAATAATTAAAGACTTTAAGCAAAACGACTCTGGGCTTGAATACATCGGTGCTAAAAATCAGCAAATGGGTGATGGCGGTTTTATTATGCAACTTACCGACACCGATACAAATAAAGTAGTTGCCGTAAGCGATCAAAGCTTTAAATGCGAAATACTTCACAAAGCGCCGCTTAACAAATTATGCGAAAGCGAATCAAACCCAGTCGCGGGCGAAGGCGTTTGTACGTTTATGTCAAAAGAAGCGCCAACTAACTGGCTGCAAAGTAACTTTGATAACGCAAACTGGGCTAATGCAGTAGAGCACAACTTTGCCGATGTAGGACCAAAAGACGGTTACGACGATATTAACTGGGATGAAAATGCAAAATTCATATGGGGCGAAGACTTAGAAACCGACAACACCCTTATTTGTAAAGCAACTATTGAGCAACCTCAATAAACAAAAGGTCAACCGCCTCAATAAAAGGTAGCAATTATGTATTTTTTAAAAAAATTAAAATGGCTAATGCTAGCGTGTATTTTAACAAGTATGAGCGCTCAAGTGAGCGCCCATGTATTAAAAAACACAACAGCCCAAGTAATTTTAAGAGACGGGCAAGTTGAGGTTAAAGTATTAACTAATGCTGAGCATTTAATTTCAGCGCTGCAAAGCGAGCAAGCATGGCTTATGGGCGATATTGATAAGCTTATGCCTACAAACTTAAGTGCAGAGCAACAAGAAGAGTTTGTAAAAAATGCGCTTAAACAAAAAACGAGCTTACGTGTAAATCAGCAAGTTATCGTGTTTGAACGCGTCGCTTTTACCACCAGCAACAACAACGAAGCGCACGACCTAGAAATTGTTTTTCAAGCGAAGCACACATTTACAACAGTAGATGAGCTTGCCATATCGTTCCCTAAAAGTTTAGGTGCAGTACACGCAAGCTTTGTAAAACCACAATATAAGTTACTGGGTGCTGGCGATACCGCAAAAATAAAGTTCTAGTCCAAATATCAACATACCTAAAAAGCTTACTTAAAAAGGATTTTAGTAAGCAACTCCCTAAATACGCTAATTGTAGGCACATAATCAATATGCAATACTGCTTGGTACGTTAACGTCATGATTTTTACTATTTGCCAATCAGTGAAATTAATACATAAATTCTTTTTAGCTTTTTTTATCACTAATATCGCCCTTGTTGGGCTTATGTTTGTGTTTATATACATGACCTTTTCGTCAGGGTTTAACGACTTTGTTGAACAAGAAGAAACAAAGCATGTCGCAATGGTTAAGCAGCAACTTATTGAGCTTTATAGCGAATTAGGCAGTTGGCAACCCATTACGCAAAACACGCAATTATGGCGCTCTATTGTTGAGCCGCAAAAAAAGCCAGGCGAACCTAAAACTAATAAACACACAAGCACCCCACCCAAACCAAATAGCAGTAAAGCAACGCCCTCTTTATTGTGGGTACACTTACCTGCGGGTTCCCTTAAAACAGGGCAACGTATAAGTTTATATGATCAAAATAAAAAAGTTGTTGTTGGTAGAACTAATTTAAATGATAACCCACATATAGAGCCTATTTTATTAAGCAATAACGTTATAGGCTGGATAGGTTTAGTCCCTTCAAAACTTGTGCAAAGTAGCCCAGCAAAAGCATTTTTAGCAGCGCAATTTCATAACTATTTTATGATCACGTTACTCGTTATTGTGCTCGCATTTATTATGGCTATTGTGTTATCTCGCCATTTAATAAAACCGATAAAGCAAATAGTGACTGGCGCCGATGAGTTAACAAAAGGAAATTTTGCCAGCAGAATATCCTCCTCTAGTAAAGATGAGCTAGGTACTCTATCCAACAACTTTAACGCCTTAGCCCACACGCTTGAGCAAAACCAACAAATGCGATTTCAATGGGTGTCAGACACATCCCACGAATTAAGAACCCCACTTACCGTACTACGCTCGCATTTACTAGCCATACAAGATGGCGTATTTACAGCCGACACAAAGCGCATTAATTTACTCATAAACCAAGTAGATAACTTAAGTCACATTGTTGACGACCTAGCCCAACTAGCACAAACAGATAGCGTTAATTTAACCTATAACAATGCGCGCATTGATTTAATCACTATTTTTGAGCAATCAATTGAAAACTACACCGCTCGCTTTAAAGAGCGTGAATTAAATGTAGATAGCAAAAGCTTAACCAAAGCCGGTAAATGTATAATAAATGGCGATAAAGAACGCCTTGTACAATTATTTTCAAACCTGTTAGAAAATACCTGCAAATACACGCATAAAGGTGGGCAAGTAATAATACTTGCCAACAAAACACCCAATAACATTGAGCTTATTTTACAAGACTCAGCCCCAGGTGTTTTACCAAACGACTTACAAAAATTGTTTGAGCGTTTTTATCGCGTTGAAAAATCTCGAAGCCGAGAGCACGGCGGCTCGGGCTTAGGACTTGCGCTTTGCAAACAAATAGTAGAAGCACATGGCGGTCAAATATCGTTGCACAACTCACCACTTGGTGGGCTAGAAGTAAAAATAACGCTGACACTTTTAGGTTAAAATAATGGCACCACAAAAAATACTTATCGTTGAAGACGAAGAAAACATTGCTGAGGTACTTATTGCCTATGCTAAGCAACAAGATTACGAAACTGAGCACTTTAATAGTGGCAAAGGTGTAGTTAGTTTTGTAAAACAAAACGCAGTAGATTTAATGCTTCTTGATTTAATGCTGCCAGATGTTGATGGCATAGAGCTATGTAAGCACATTAGAGCCTTTTCAAGCGTGCCTATTATTATGCTTACCGCAAAAAGTGAAGAAATAGACCGCTTACTGGGTTTAGAGCTCGGCGCCGATGACTACATATGCAAACCCTTCAGCCCCAAAGAAGTTATAGCACGCATAAAAGCCGTACTAAGAAGAACAAGCCAGCCTAAAGCCAACATCATCAATCATAATAATTTTCAATTACACAAAGACGATTACGAAGCCCGCCTAAACGGCAAAAGTATTGGCTTTACCGCCGTCGAGTTTAAAATATTTTTACTATTTATAAGCCACGTAGGTCGTGTTTTTACCCGCGAAGATATTATTAATAACGTATACAGCGACACAACCGACATCTCCGATCGCAACATAGATACACACATTAAAAATATACGAAAAAAGATTAACGACGTTCAAGCAGGACTAAACCCAATAGCTGCGGTTTATAGTGTGGGTTATAAGTTTAAAGAGTAGGTTTACTTATTCAAATAAAGCTAACATGACGAAAAAGCGCGATATAAATCGCGCTTTTATTTTAATCACTAATCTGATCACTAACAGCTAAAGATTAATAGCTGAGCAGTCGTTGGGTTTCGTTTCACTCAACCAAACCTACGTAAATAGACTTAAAGCCCTAAGCCTGCCATGAAATCATCATCGGCATCGTCTTGCTCTACTGCTGTAGATGCTTTTTCTTTGTCCGCTTTTTTACGTGCTTCGTTTTCAATTATGTCGTCTGGGTCTAGTGCTTCTGCAATATCAAAGTCGTGTAATTTAATAAACTCTGTTTTATCCATCGCTAATTCCAAGTAAAAGATATTTTGCTTACTTGTAGTGAATGTTACGCGGCGGGCTTGCGGGCGATCCATGGTGGTATCTACCGATATTTGCACTTGCTTGTTTATTGCCATCATTTTTGGCTGGTTTTGTGTAATTGAAGTATGTAACTGCTCGCGCACTTTAGACGTAAAGTCGCCAACAATTTGATTCATCAACTCGCCTAGTACGTTTGATACGTCGTCTGATAAATGGCTATGCGCTATTTCATCTTCTGGCATTCCCATGTTTCGCATGTAATCGCCATAAATTTCCATCGCCGCTTGCGAAGTAAAGTTGGTAATTACAAGCCCTGTAAAACCGCCGTCAAATAAAACAAAGCAGCCAATATCTGGTCGCATACATGTACGTGTTATTTTTTGCACCATGGCTGAGTAACTAATACCATTACCGCTGGCTGATGTGAGCACGCCTGTCACTGAATGACAAAGGGTTGCTAATATATCGTCTGTGCTGATGACCTTACTTTTGCTCATTTAATCTTCTCTTTTATACTTATTATTCATAATTCTAGTCAAGCTACTGAATTTATCACTGACTATCCAGTATAAAATGTTAAAATAGCGCCATTATTTACAAAGAGACTGCCTTCGTGACCATAAAAGACAGTATTTATGCCTCTGAGCAACAAGTAAAAGATTTTAGCTTTGACCAAAATGTAGTCGAAGTTTTTCCAGATATGATCCAGCGCTCTGTACCTGGGTATGCCACCATTGTAAGCACTATGGGTAAACTTGCGGGTGAATACGCACAAAGTAACTCAAATCTTTATGATTTAGGCTGCTCTCTTGGCGCAGTCACGCTTAGCATGCGCCGTAATATTCGCACCGATAACTGCCATATAATAGCGGTAGATAATTCTCAAGCTATGGTTGAACGTTGTAAGGTGCACTTACAAGGTTTTAAATCGGATGTGCCGGTTACTGTTACTTTGGGCGATATTAACGAGCTTGAGATTCAAAACGCATCGGTTGTGGCAATGAACTTTACACTGCAGTTTATTCCACACGCACAGCGCCAAGCCGTACTTGAGAAAATATACGCTAATTTAAAACCTGGTGGTGTATTGCTGCTAAGCGAAAAAATTAAAGCCGAAAACGAGCAATGCGATAACCTATTAATTGATTTGCACCACGACTTTAAACGTCACAATGGCTACTCTGAGCTTGAAATAAGCCAAAAGCGTACCGCCATCGAAAACGTTATGCGCCCAGATACACTAAGCGCTCACTTTACTCGCTTACAAGATATTGGTTTTAGCCAAACTCAAGTGTGGTATCAATGTTTTAATTTTTGCTCAATGGTAGCAATTAAATAAAGAGAGTCATCCATGTCTCAATGGTTTAACCAATTTTACGCATCTATCGCACAAAGCCCACTTAGTCATTGGCTAGAAACCTTGCCTGCACAATTAAAACATTGGCAAAACGAGGCTAGCCACGGTGATTTACCTAAATGGCAAAAAGTACTTAAAAACTTGCCAGAGGTGGCTACAACACACGTTGATATTTCTACTAAGGTAGAAATTGGCGCACCAGGGGAGATGAGTGATGGCGAGCAAAAGCAAGCCATGCATTTATTAAAACGCATGATGCCATGGCGCAAAGGCCCATTTAGTGTGCACGGAATTGAAATAGACACAGAGTGGCGCAGTGATTGGAAGTGGGACAGACTCCTACCTCATATTGAGCCATTAAAAGGCCGCACCGTTTTAGATATTGGTTGTGGCTCAGGTTATCATTTATGGCGTATGCGCGGTGAAGGCGCAGAGTTTGTAGTGGGTATTGATCCGTCTGATTTATTTTTATGTCAGTTTCAGGCAATTAAACACTACAACCCAGACGAAAACGTGCATTTACTGCCACTAGGCGTTGAAGCATTACCGGAACTTAAAGCGTTTGATACGGTTTTTTCGATGGGCGTACTTTATCATCGTCGCTCACCTATCGACTTTTTAGCACAGTTAAAAGCGCAGCTTCGCCCCGGCGGCGAACTCGTACTTGAAACGCTAGTAATTGAAGGTGATGAAAACACAGTATTAGTCCCTACCGACCGCTACGCTAAAATGCGCAACGTTTGGTTTATTCCAAGTACTGCAGCATTAAAACTCTGGATGGAACGCGTTGGCTTTAAAGATGTGCAAATAAAAGATTGCGCTATTACCACGCTTGAAGAGCAACGCAAAACCGATTGGATGGAAAACGAATCGTTAATCGACTTTTTAGATCCAAACGATACAAGTAAAACAATTGAAGGCTACCCCGCTCCACTTCGAGCCATATTAACCGCAAAAGCATAGCTGTTAATTTAACGCCTTTAATACTAAAAAAACGCCTACGGGCGTTTTTTTGTTTATTTAAACAACAGGCAGCGGACAAGTGTCCTTGTTAATTATTTCAAAATTACATTTGAGCTAGCCGCGACCTTGCAATTGTTGTAAAATACGCGCGTTTCTAAGCAACCCAAAACAACTATTTTGAGGAAAACCTGTGAGCGAACAAAAACAGTCTCTAAGCTATAAAGACGCGGGCGTAGATATCGACGCTGGTAATGCACTTGTTGAGCGTATTAAAGGCGTAGTTAAAAAAACTCGTCGTCCTGAAGTAATGGGCGGAATTGGTGGTTTTGGCGCACTTTGCGAAATTCCTGAAGGCTACAAGCAACCAGTATTAGTTGCAGGCACAGATGGCGTTGGTACTAAACTACGTTTAGCAATCGACTTAAAAAAACACGATACTGTTGGTATTGATTTAGTTGCAATGTGTGTAAACGACTTAATTGTTCAAGGTGCTGAACCCCTGTTTTTCCTAGATTACTATGCAACTGGTAAACTAGATGTAGACACAGCAGCTGACGTAGTTACAGGTATTGGCAAAGGTTGTGAAATTTCAGGTTGTGCCCTAATTGGTGGCGAAACAGCTGAAATGCCAGGTATGTATGATGGTGAAGACTACGACATGGCAGGCTTTTGTACAGGCGTTGTAGAAAAATCAAAAATTATTGATGGCACAAAAGTAGCAGCAGGCGATCAGCTTATTGCACTTGCTTCAAGCGGCCCTCATTCAAATGGCTTCTCTTTAATTCGTAAAGTACTTGAAGTGTCAAAAGCTGATACCAGCGCTGACTTTGAAGGTAAAACATTAGGCGAAACCTTACTTGAGCCTACTCGTATTTACGTAAAACCTTTACTTGAGTTATTCAAAAACGTTGACGTACATGCGCTTTCGCATATTACTGGCGGCGGTTTTTGGGAAAACATTCCACGTGTATTACCCGCTTCAGCAAAAGCAGTAGTTAAAGGTGATAGCTGGCAGTGGCCACCTATTTTTAACTGGCTACAAGAAAACGGTAATATTACTACACACGAAATGTACCGTACATTTAACTGTGGTGTAGGTATGGTTTTAGTAGTTCCTGCAGACAAACTTGAGCAAAGCTTAACAATGCTAAAAGACTTGGGTGAAAATGCATGGCACCTTGGTGAAATTCAAGATGCCGCAGCTGGCGAAGAGCAAGTTGAAATTGTAGGTGGTGCTAAGTAATGGCACCGACTCGTCTGGTAGTTTTAATCTCAGGTAGTGGCTCTAATTTACAAGCCATCATAGATGCCTGCGAACGTGGCGAGATAAACGGACATATAGCGGCTGTTATTAGTAACAAAGCAGACGCTTATGGCCTAGAGCGTGCAAAAAAAGCAGGTATTGCTACAAAAGTGCTCAGTCATAAAGATTTTGACTCGCGCGAAGCGTACGATGCGCAATTAATGAACGTTATCGACTCTTTTATGCCAAATCTAGTTGTATTAGCTGGGTTTATGCGTATTCTTACTCCTGGCTTAGTGCAAAAATATGTTGGAAAAATGTTGAACATTCATCCATCTTTGTTGCCTAAGTATCAGGGGCTGAATACCCACCAAAGAGCAATTGATGCAAAAGACGATGTTCATGGCGTAAGTGTTCACTTTGTTACTGAAGAATTAGACGGCGGTCCCGTTATTCTTCAGGCGCAAATACCTGTACTCAAGGATGATACAGCAGAAACATTAGCAAAACGCGTGCATGAGCAAGAGCATATAATTTATCCTTTGGTGGTCAAGTGGTTCAGTGAACACAGACTTACTATGGAAGCAGATTATGCAGTTCTTGACAAAAAACAACTTCCTGCACACGGCGCGCACTACTCACAATAAAAAAATAAGTGCCCTGTTGTTATGTGCGGGCGCTTTACTTCCAACTAGCCTAATTGCAGGCGAATTGACCCAATATCAAGCTAACTACGATATTTTACGCAAAGGTAAAAATCATGGTGAGGCTGTTCGTGAGCTCAAAAAAATGGGCGACGATACTTATGAACTAACATACCACAGCAATATTGAGTGGATGATTTTCTCTGATTCTCGTGAAGAAACATCAAAGTTTACCTTTAAAGATGGCAAGGTTACCCCGCATCATTACAATATGATCCGCACCGGTACAGGCCCAGATAAAGATTATAAAATTGATTTTGATACAACAAACAAAGTAGTGACTAGCAGCGCTAGCGAATACCCACTTAAATGCGAATGGACTGATGAATTTCAGGATGCTATTTCATACCAAGTGCAAGTGCGCGAAGGATTGAAAAAAGGCGAAACGAGCTTTTCATTCCCGCTTATAGACAAAAAAGGTAACCGCCGCGACTACAACTTTGAAGTTGTTGAAAAAGAGATGATCTCCCTACCTATCGGTAATGTAGAAGCCATTAAAGTAAAACGTTTATACGATAACGATAAACGCCAAGCAATTGCATGGTTTGCGCCAGAAATGGATTACATGCTGGTACGTATGTGGAAAGGCGAAAAAGGTATGGAGCAGTTTGAAGTTCAAATGAATTCATTTACTGTTACTGCGCCTACAGCTGTTGCGCCTGCAACAGCACAACAACCTCAAGAAGCTAACTAAATTTAATTAAACTAAAGTTAATATTTAAAATAGGTGGGCTAAATTAGCTCACCCATTTTAAACAATGCAAATTCCCCCGGCTCCATTTTTTGCCAACGCTCATCATTCGTCAAAGGCCTTGTAGCTATAACTGTTACTACATCGTTTGGTGTAGTCTCTTGTTGAAAATCAACCACCATGTCGGCATCAATCAACGTTGCTTTACCAAATGGCGCACGGCGCGTTATGTAATGTAAGTTATTAGTGCAATACGCTAAAACAAACACCCCGTCGGTCAATAACATATTAAACACCCCTTTTTCACGAAGGGTATGCGAAAGCTTAGCGGCGTATCTAAAAACCGACGCCATATTACTTGGACGCTTTGGGTATTTTTCACGAATTTTATCAAGTAACCAACAAAAAGCGAGTTCGCTATCGGTGTTACCTACTGGGCGATAGTACTGCGGTTTTAAATCATGATAATTAGATAGCTGCCCGTTATGAGCGTAAGTAAGCTCGCGCCCCCATAACTCTCGCGTAAAAGGATGAGTATTTTCAAGGCATACTCTCCCGCGGTTACCTTGGCGAATATGGCTAATAACCGAGACACTTTTAATGGGGTATGCTTTGACGAGCTTTGCAATTTCAGATTGATAACTCGGCTGCGGATCTTTAAAGGTTCTACAGCCTTTACCTTCGTAAAATGTAATACCCCAACCATCTTTATGTGGTCCCGTGTTTCCGCCACGCTCTAAAAGGCCTGAAAAACTAAAACAAATATCGGTAGGCACATTGGCTGACATGCCAAGTAATTCACACATTAATAAAATAACCCTTAAAAACCATACATTAAAATAAATAGCGTTATATTTGTGTATTAAGCGTACACTAATTTGCAGCCCGCTATAACGGCTATACTTACTTAAAAAGTGTCATTTTGCTATTAGATTTATTTATTTTTACGTTAACACTACTTACGGTTAATGCTTTGACTATACGATAGTTATTGTGCGTTCCTCTGTCGGGTAATTAAATATCGTATTTAAGTTACTTTCTACTACAATTTAACATCGTTATGTACTTGAAAATTACTGTTACTAGCGCTACTCTAAGTGAGGTGGTCTGACCTCTATTAAGGAATAAAAATGACACTCATATTTACACTGGTTCTAATCGCGTTGCTTTGCACTGCGGTTTACCACAGAGCAAGTTGGAACACAGCACTTGGTGTTTCGGCTATAACTTTATTAATTGGTACCTTTGCAGGTGCTTTTGGTTTAATTAGCTGGTTGATCTTTTTGATCATCGCGGTTCCTCTTTCTGTTACTGGCCTTCGTCAGCAATATATCATCAAGCCTATTTTTGCTACGTTTAAAAAAGTAACGCCAAGCATGTCTGATACTGAAAAATCAGCTATTGATGCCGGTACGACGTGGTGGGAAGCTGACTTATTTTGCGGTAACCCAGATTGGAAAAAACTTCACCAATACCCAGTTCCTAAACTTACTATTGAAGAGCAAGCCTTTGTTGATGGCCCTGTTGAAGTAGTATGTAGCATGTTGGACGATTGGGAAGCAACGCACGAGTTAACCGACCTTCCTCAAGATGTATGGCAATATCTAAAAGATAATAAATTCTTTGCCATGATCATCAAAAAAGAATACGGCGGTTTAGAGTTTTCTGCATTTGCACAGTCTTGTGTACTTCAAAAACTAACAAGTAAATCAACATTACTTTCGTCAATTGTTGGTGTACCGAACTCTTTAGGCCCAGGTGAATTATTACAACACTATGGTACAAAAGAGCAAAAAGATCATTACTTACCGCGCCTAGCGAGCGGTCAAGAAATTCCATGTTTTGCGTTAACTTCGCCAGAAGCGGGTTCTGATGCAAGCTCAATTCCAGACTACGGTGTGGTATGTAAAGGGCAATGGAATGGTGAAGAGGTTGTCGGTGTTAGTTTAACGTGGAATAAGCGTTACATTACACTTGCCCCAGTGGCTACCGTGCTTGGACTTGCGTTTAAATTACAAGATCCAGACGGCCTAATTGGCGACAATAAAGAGCCAGGCATCACCTGTGCACTTATTCCAACGGATACTCCTGGAGTTGAAATTGGTCGTCGACATTTCCCGCTTAACGTACCATTTCAAAATGGTCCTACTCGCGGTAAAGACATTTTCGTACCACTTGATTATATTATTGGTGGTCCAGATATGGCTGGTCAAGGCTGGCGCATGTTGGTTGAATGTTTATCGGTTGGTCGTGCAATTACATTGCCGTCAAACTCTGCCGGTGGCATTAAAATGATTGCTATTGCGACAGGTGCTTATAGCCGCATTCGTCGTCAGTTCCGTTTACCTATAGGTAAAATGGAAGGTGTTGAAGAGTCACTAGCTAAATTAGCTGGTTACGCTTACAGCTCTGATGCTGCGGTTAGTATGTCTACGGGTGCTGTTGATTTAGGCGAAAAGCCATCTGTTGTTTCTGCCATTATTAAATACCACCTGACAGAGCAAATGCGTGATGCAACTATTCATGCAATGGATGTGCTTGGCGGTAAGGGCATCATGCTTGGGCCAAATAACTATTTAGGTCGTGGCTATCAAGGTGCACCTATTGCCATTACCGTTGAAGGTGCAAACATCTTGACCCGTAATATGATTATTTATGGTCAAGGTGCTATTCGCTGTCATCCATTTGTACTTACCGAGCTAGGTGCGTGCGAAATTGAAGACCGTGAAGAAGCGCTTAACGTATTTGATAAAGCGCTAATGGGTCACATTGGTTTTACTATGTCGAACCTTGTACGTACTAAGTGGCTTGCTCTTACCGGCGCTCGTTTTACAAGTGTGCCGTACAACGACGAAACCGCTGAGTTTTACCGTATAGCGTCACGCTTTAGTGCATCACTTGCTCTTATGTCAGACATTAGCATGGCAGTATTTGGTGGTTCACTAAAACGTAAAGAACGTATTTCAGCACGTTTAGGTGACTTACTTAGTTACTTATACTTAGTGTCTGCAACGCTTAAGCGTTACAACGATGAAGGCCGTAAAAAAGAAGATTTTGCTCTAGTAAAATGGAGTTGCCAAGATCACCTTTACCATTGCCAACGTGCACTTGCTGATTTAATTAATAACATGCCTTCGGCTCCACTACGTGCCGTGTTAAAAGTATTGTTATTCCCGTTTGGTCGCCCGGTTCGTAAACCAACTGACCAACTTGAGCATAAACTTGCGCAACTACTACAAGTACCTAGCGAAACGCGTAACCGTTTAGCAAGCTATGTATACTTAACAAATGAGCCGCTTAACCTTGTAGGTCGTCAAGAGCAAACGCTTAAAGACGTACTTGCTGTTGAGCCATTATTTGACCGTGTATGCAAAGAAAAAGGTCTTAAACTACCATTCTTCCAGCTTGATAAAGTAGCGCAAATGGGGCTTGAAGCAGGCATATTAAGCCAAGCAGAGGCTGATAAACTAGCTGCTGTTGAGCAATCGCGTTTAGATGTTATTAACGTTGATGACTTCGACCCTGCTGACTTACTTGCAGGCAAAGCCGCGCGTAATAGCGTTAAAAAAGAACCTGATGCTGCTTAACTAAGCTAAGCATTTACAGACCAAAAGCCAGCATATAACGTGCTGGCTTTTTTGTGCACAATAAAAAGTTTTAACAACGTGATGGAGTAGTTTAATTCGTTAGATTGTTTAAATAATTATACAGCTTGGTATAACAGGCAGCTCTGACATCTAACCAACCCTAAAAGCTCTGTATTGATTAAATACCCTTAATTCATCTCTATACTCCTGTAAAAACTTAAACCCTCTCAAGAGCTCTACAAGTACAACACTATAAAGTTAATGACTATACCAATTAGCAATAATACTTAGAGCCTGCCTAGCAGTGTTAAATGTCTCTGATATACGACTGCATGGATGCAGGAGATAGAGCAATGCAGGATCATTTGCCGAAAACAACTAAATAACGAATTATTCCTTATTATCGACATGCTTTTCTTACATCAAAATAGATTACTTAATTAAGCGAATTGGGGTTAAACCTGGCGTTAAGTTAACTGCGGTAAAAGTTTCAAAGTTACGAAAGAAGGGATACAGCGCAATGCACAAGCACTTAACCAGAGCATCGGCAGATTGATATAGGTATTGATACGGATAATAAGGAATATTATCAGGTTCGTGCAAGGAATGTGTTTGATAGCTGATAGCTGATAGCTGATAGCTGATAGCCAAAGAATGTTTTACTAAATTATTTAATCAAGGATTTTATAAACTTGTTATTGAGGAAATAACAAGTGGCGGAGTGGACGGGACTCGAACCCGCGACCCCCGGCGTGACAGGCCGGTATTCTAACCAACTGAACTACCACTCCGCAGTGGTATGTGCATGGGGTAATGCACTTACTAATTTTAATCATGATATCAAATGGCGGAGTGGACGGGACTCGAACCCGCGACCCCCGGCGTGACAGGCCGGTATTCTAACCAACTGAACTACCACTCCGCAGAGATATCATTATACTTGTTATTACTTAATTTGTTGGCGGAGTGGACGGGACTCGAACCCGCGACCCCCGGCGTGACAGGCCGGTATTCTAACCAACTGAACTACCACTCCATAATAAGAATATGTTTTACAACCATACGTTGTGTAAGTGTTGGCGGAGTGGACGGGACTCGAACCCGCGACCCCCGGCGTGACAGGCCGGTATTCTAACCAACTGAACTACCACTCCAGCTTTTACTTACAAGTTTTACGAAAATGGCGGAGTGGACGGGACTCGAACCCGCGACCCCCGGCGTGACAGGCCGGTATTCTAACCAACTGAACTACCACTCCAGCTTTTACTTACAAGTTTTACGAAAATGGCGGAGTGGACGGGACTCGAACCCGCGACCCCCGGCGTGACAGGCCGGTATTCTAACCAACTGAACTACCACTCCATATTTCCGTTGCTGTTTAGGTCTCCCTGACAGCGGCGTGAATAATACGAACCAACCCCTATTTCGTCAAGGGCTTTTTTGTTTTTTTATAGGTTTTTTAGTCATCTGTCATCGAAAGGTTTAAAATTTCACCTGATCTGTCATTTTTTGAGCCGTTTTTACCGACTTGATTTTTTTCTGTGTCGGCAACATCACCTTCACTTGTTTTCTTTTTCTTTAAAAAAGGCAGCTTCACTTTAAATTTAATCGGTTTTTTCTGAACAAATATACGAATTAACAACCAACCGAGTAATAAAATGAGCGTATTGCAGCCTACAATTAAACTAATAATTGTAGATGTGGCCATTTTTTCTTCAACAGGCTCACTCTCAATCATTTTATCTGGCGTAATAATCGTTGCCGGATCAATTTCGGGCACCGCTTCTATGGGTCGTTCTATCTCAAATTTATACGTTGGTAGCGTTGCCATAAATTCACGACCATTAATATTAGTGCCAAAAACAGACAGTTCAACACTATATCTACCCCAATCATAATTTTTAACACTAAGTTGTCGTGAGTCTTTAGCAGCAGCATCTATGGTAAACATTTGCTCTTCGTTATTGGGATAGTAGATTTTTCCCTGGATGATGACTGTTTCTGGCTTAACAATACTTGGGTCTATATTTATAGTTAACAGATGCTCGTCTGTGTCTTGCTCTGCTAACGCGACTTCGGTTACAAAAGGTGGCTCGTGCACTTCTATTGTATTTTGCACAATGCGACGCTGCAGCAGAGGTGTTGCCACGTAAAGCTCTGGTGTCCATTCACCCGCAGGAAAATCTAAAGTAAACTCGCCGGTAAACACACCATCTTTAGAACGCTCATCAAATCCACGTCCATCGTCTTTAAATTCCGCTACTTCTTG
Organism: Pseudoalteromonas sp. SWYJZ12; assembly: GCF_015864395.1. Lineage (NCBI taxonomy): Bacteria > Pseudomonadati > Pseudomonadota > Gammaproteobacteria > Alteromonadales > Pseudoalteromonadaceae > Pseudoalteromonas > Pseudoalteromonas sp. SWYJZ12. The sequence continues at coordinate 22,789 of NZ_JADYXH010000020.1, read as the reverse complement.
AATGCCTGCGCCAAAGTTAGCAAAGTTTTCATTGTTGGTACTTACAAAGTCAACATTAAGGCTAACAACATCTCTAAATAGGTTTGTGTTAATTGGCTCACCGTCATTTAGTATTTTTCCGGTGATTTTTATTGTCTCCCCCCTAAACAACATTGAAGGAAGAGGCTCTGCTTCAAGAGATATCTCGCCTAATACAACTATTCTGCTGTCGGGTAAAATACTGCCTATTACTTGCCAAGGACCTGCCATAGGTTTTTTTATGGTTACTAAATCGTAGCTGAGTTCATCAAACCAATCTAAGTTAGGGTTTTTAACTGAGTCAGTAGCAAAGTACTTACTGCCATCGGGCCTCACTAAAATAACAGCAGGTGCACCTGATTTTCTAAAAAAAAGCAGTGTTATTTCATCTATTTTGCTATCTATGCGAAAACGATTATCAAGTAAAGGGATCTCATTTTGATGCCCATCGCGCTTGAGCACTTCTACTTGTTTTACGCCATATGCATTGCCAGTAAATAAACTAGCGGCACATAACGCTGTTACAAAATACATCGTTTTCATTAAATCGCCTTATTCAGCGCGCCATATGCACTGGCCGCCTTCTTTGTTTACAAGATCTAATCGTGCTTCGTGTGCGCTTTGCTCAGCGTCGCTTGCTCGTAATACAACTAATGGGGCTCTATCACTATTTAAACGCTTTATACCGCCCTTCTGTTGCTCGCTGCCGTCATCTTTATTTTGATTCAAATTTAGCTTTGTTTGACCACCCGTCATGGCAAGGTACACATCGGCTAAAATCTCAGAATCCAGTAGCGCGCCGTGAAGCGTTCGTTTACCGTTATCTACATCGTAACGACGACATAATGCATCAAGGTTGTTCTTTTGACCTGGATGCAAGTCACGCGCCATTTTAAGCGTGTCGAGAACTTGACAAAAAGTATCTGTTTTAGGATAGCCCTGATTAAGCAGCGCAAATTCGTTATCCATATGACCAACATCGAACGGTGCGTTATGAATAACTAACTCTGCCCCTTCAATATAGTCGAAAAACTCTTGGGCAATTTGATGAAACAACGGTTTATCACGTAAAAATTCGTTAGTGATACCGTGAACGTCGATTGCTTCTTCTTCACTTGGGCGTTGTGGGTTTATATAAACGTGAAAGTTATTGCCTGTTAAACGGCGATTTACTAACTCCACACACCCAATTTCTATAATACGGTGCCCTTGTTTAGGGTCTATGCCGGTGGTTTCTGTATCTAAAACTATTTGTCTACGTGCCATATCGAATTTAGCCTGATTCTGGTATCTTTCTATAATCACTTTATTGTACATAAGATCAAGGTAAAACAGTGCAAAAAACCGTAGAGATTTACACCGATGGCTCATGTTTAGGTAATCCAGGCCCCGGCGGTTATGGTATTTTTATGATTTATAACGGCCACGAAAAAGAAATGAGCCAAGGTTATAAACTCACAACGAATAACCGAATGGAAATGCTCGCGGCTATTGTAGCCCTAGAATCACTCACTCGAGAATGCGAAGTAAATCTAACAACCGATAGCCAATATGTTAAGCAAGGTATTGAATCGTGGATCACTAACTGGAAAAAACGTGGCTGGTTAACATCAGCTAAAAAGCCGGTTAAAAACGTCGATTTATGGAAACGCCTAGATAAAGCCTGTAGCGAGCACAATGTAACCTGGAAATGGGTTAAAGGGCATAGCGGCCATAAGTACAACGAAATAGTTGACGATTTAGCGCGCGATGCCGCTGGCAGTAAAGATTTACTAGAAGATGTAGGCTACCAGCCTTAATTTATTCAAAGCTAGTTGTTATACCAATTTTATTAAAAACATGTTCATTCTATCGCATTAAATAACTCACTAACTGCGTTAAAAATTATTCATATAGAACAACTACATGTCACAATTTTCGCCTTGTTAATGTGCTATTTTCTTAGCGCTATAATAGATCACTTATTTAATGCAATTGGTATTATTTTCTTGCTCGCACGATTTAAAGTGTTGCTTTGACGTTTGTCTAAGCCCTGCCCCTTTTACTGGCGCAAACTGCGGCCTTGCATGCCACTTAGGTTTTATTGGCGTAAGTGGCGCAACTCTTTTTCGTGCCACCAGCATATAAACACTGCCCATCGGTTTTAAATACTGTTTTGCAAAAGTCCGCCAAAACTCAAATCTTGATAGCCTATTACCTCTTGCCAGTGATGAATAAATAAAACGTTCGTCACTTACAATTTCAAAACCAAGTAAGTTTAGCCAATCTTTAACCCTCGCAGGGGTAAAAAAGCGCCCCGTCCATGGTAATTTCTGACCACTAAAAGGCAGCATTTGTGCAAGTCCGCACAAACTAAACGGATTAAATCCCGTAATTACTATATAGCCGCCCGGAATAAGTGTGCGATGTGCTTCTCGTAAAATGTGATGTGGGTCTGAATGATACTCTAAGCAGTGACTTAGTATGCATGCATCAATACTGTGCTCGTAAAATGGCAGTTCATCTATGTCAGCAACTACCCCAGTGTAAGGCCCAGGCTCTGCAACACACACCTGGTGTTTAATCGTACTTATACTTGTATTTAATTCGCCACTTAAATTACCTAGCTTAAGCATATGATAGCCAAACATACGCGGCAGCCATTGCTCCATTTTGCGTTCAATATCTTTGCGCAAATAATCCCCATGAGGAAACTGTTGCCACGACAGTGGTTTGGGTCCTTCTTGAAAACTAAGGGCTGGTTTCATTTTTTGAGCTCGTTATACTATGCGGTAAGTGTCACTTTATAGAGCAATTTACCATGGTGCAAGTCAAAGCAATTAAAGCCTTTTCTGATAATTACATTTGGTGTTTAACTACCGATAATAGTAACCAAGCATGGGTAGTCGATCCAGGCCAAGCACAGAGCGTATTAGCGTATCTAGCTGAGCACAAACTAACGCTTGGTGGTATTTTAATTACGCATCATCACTACGACCACACTGATGGCGTAGCTGCATTAGTTGACGCCTATCCAGATATATCGGTTTATGGCCCCGCAAATAGTCCATTTAAAGGCATCACTCACGCACTCACTGATGGTCAAAGCATCAGTGTACTTAATATTAACTTTAATATTTTGGCAACTCCTGGGCACACGCTTGATCATATTTGCTATACAAATGATGAACTTGCTTTTACAGGCGATACATTGTTTAGCGGTGGATGTGGGCGCTTATTTGAAGGCACGCCAAAGCAAATGTGGGAATCGTTTAATAAACTAAGAGAGCTGCCTGCAAGCTGCAGTGTGTATTGCACGCACGAATACACGCAAGCTAATCTTGCCTTTGCCAAAGCGGTTGAACCACGTAACCCAGAACTCCTTGCGTACAGTAAAAAAGTAGATGAATTACGCAGTAATAACCAAATTTCCCTACCCACTTCTATTGGACAGGAGCTAAAAATAAATCCATTTATGCGTAGCGATTTGCCAACCATTACAGAGTTAGTGCCAGAAAAATTCATCTCGGTTACAAAAAACAATGAACCTTGGGGAAACTTTGCTAGTCTGAGGCAGTTCAAAGACAATTTTTAATGCACAAACTAATACTTTAATATTTATTTTATTAGAATCATTAACTTAAGATATAGTGATGATTCTATTTCTGCGTTTTAAAAAGTCATTAAGTGGCAATGTTAACTCATAACAGGTAGTATTCGCCGAGTTTTTTACCCGATGTATTGGTATTTATGAATAAATCTCCCCTATTAGTAGCCTTGGCGTTAGCGCTAAGTGGTTGTCAAACTGTGACAACTCTAGACTCAGACTCTCAAGTCGCCACGCAAGCAAACCAACAACTCGAAGGCGCAAGTCCTAACGACATTAACAATGCATTGATGGTAAACGCACAATATCAGCAAGTTGACCCTGATGAGCAAGAAGCTCCCGTGTTTGATGATGTGTGGGAGCGAATTCGCTACCAACTTTCTATCGAAATACCGCAAAACCGCCCTGTTGTTACTGAACGTAATTATTACGCTCGCCACCAAGCCTATTTAGATCGTATTTCTAAACGTGCAGAACCTTACTTACACTTTATCGTTGAAGAAGTAGAAAAGCGCGAAATGCCAATCGAAATTGCACTACTGCCTATTGTAGAAAGTGCATTTGACCCATTTGGTTATTCTAATCGCAGCGCATCGGGCATTTGGCAGTTTATGCCTGCAACCGGTGAGCGATTCGATTTAAAACAAAACTGGTGGTACGACGGTCGTCGCGACATAGTGCAGTCGACTCGCGCAGCACTTGACTACTTATCGTATTTACATAAAACACTTGAAGGCGATTGGCTAAATGCAATTGCTGCTTACAACTCAGGTGAAGGGCGTTTAATGCGCGCGATTAAAAAGAATCGTAAAAAGCATTTACCTACCGATTTTTGGTCTCTTGATTTACCAAGCGAAACAACAGCCTACGTACCAAAGTTATTAGCACTTGCCGATTTATTAAAACGCTCAGATGATTTTAACGTTACATGGCAACCAGTAATGAATGCACAAGTGGTTGAAGTGGTTGATGTTGGCTCGCAAATAGATTTAGCGCTTGCTGCTGATATGGCTGATATGACGCTTACTGAGCTATACAGATTAAACCCTGGTTTTAACCGCTGGGCAACTGATCCAAATGGCCCTCATTCTTTATTATTGCCTGTTGATAAAGCAGAGGAATTTAGCCAAAAACTAGCAAACACTGATGTTAAAAACAGATTACGCTGGCAGCGTTATATTGTGGCTCGAGGCGACAGCTTATCGGTAATTGCCAAAAAGTTTACAACAAGCTCAAGCGCAATCCGATCGCTTAATAAACTCAAATCAAATACGATTAAAGTAGGCCAAGAGTTATTAGTCCCGCTTACTGATGGCGCTATAAATAGCGAACATTTACCAAAGCAGATGCGTTTAGCTGCTAATAAAGCAACTCGCACAAAGCTTTCGCACACAGTTAAAAGTGGCGACACGTTATGGGACATTAGCCGCGAATATGACGTAACTATGGATGAGCTGGCTAAATGGAATAAGCTAAAGAAAAACTCTGTACTGCGCCTAAATCAAAAACTAACTGTGTATAAGTCAGCTAATAAACCACAAGCAACGGCAAGCACCAACCGTACTATTACATACAAAGTACGCCGAGGTGACTCACTTGCACGTATTGCGTCTAAATTTAATCTAAGCGTTAACGAAATTATTAAGTGGAATAACTTAGCCGGTCAAAAATACTTACAACCTGGCCAAAAGCTAAAACTTAAAGTAGATGTCAGAAGTAGTTAATACCAATTTTATTAAAAAACATAATCACCCTATCGCATAAAATAGATTCCAAATAGCTCACTTATTTAATGCAATTGGTATAATTCACTACTTAATACACACTAAAAAGGAGCGCATGCGCTACTTTTTAGTGTGTATTAAGCTAAAACAACAGTCACAGCTTGTAGCTTAAACCTAAGAATAAGCGTGGGCCGTAGTCATTCACCTCACCAAGGTTACCTTCAACAAAGAAATCTTGTGATTTAGGTGCGCTGAACAAATTAATTGCTTCTGCTTTAACTCTGAAGTGCTCATCGATTTTGTATGATGCGCGCATTTCCCACACACCTACGCCATCAACATAACGAAGTCGAGTACCATTTGTAGTATATGGTTGGAAATACTCACTACGATATTTGTAAATAACAGCAGTATCAAATCCACCAATTTGGTAGTACAGCTGGCTGCTAAATACATGCTTTGAGAAACCAGGTACTGAAGCCGACTCAATAATACCGTCAGTTAACTGTGTAGTATTACCATCTACGTCAGTCTCAAACGTATCGCCGTATAAGCTATCTTGGAACTCAAAATCAGTGTCTGCATAGTTGTAACCAAATTTCATACCGATGCCATTATCCCAGCGGTAAGAAAATGAAGCTTCAAGACCTAGTATTTCACTGTCATCGTCTGACGTAACAGAGTTAGTAATTGGTAATGAAACTGTTTCACCACCAACAGTAAAATCTTCAATTACTGTTTGCTGCTGAAAGCCGCCGTTGAACTGTTTGTAGTATAAGCTTAACGCTAAGATTGAATCTTCGTTAGGGTACCATTCAAACGCAGCATCATAGTTCCACGACATAAGCGGTTGAGTGTCTGGGTTACCAGAACCATTTACACCGACTAATAAATCGCTGATTGAAGTTGCTGTACCATCTTTATCTTCTTCGAACGTACGGCTGTATCCTAAATCAGATGGATCTGCACGCGACATACCACGGTATATACCTGCACGGAATAAAATATCTTCGCTGTAATCAATAACTAGGTTAAAGCTTGGTAAGTATTTAGTGTAGTCACCACCGCTTTTTATTTTATCCAATGAACCGTTATCAGATTCAACCAGAGAAAGTACACCGGTGTCGCTTGTTACTACGTCAAAGCTATTTCTAAAACCAATCGAAGTTACTTCTGTGTCTACAATACGAAGACCAAAGTTACCGCGAATGAATTTGCCAAATATTTCAGTATCGTAGTTAGCCATTAAGTACACTGATGTTGTTTTTTCTGTTACATCAATTGTACCCGTATTTTCATATTCAACTTCTGGGTAAGCAAACACACCATCAACGTTAGAACCCGCTACAGCTTGTGAGAAACATACGTTGTCGTAAGTAGCCCATGATGAACCTGTGCCGCTAGCTACAACGTTACCGTCGCTATCAACATTTGTTACGATATCGCCATCAGATACACTCGATAAAAAGCCTGATTCAGGGAAATCGATTTGACAACCTTGTAATACGTCAAGCGCTTCAGTACCAGAGTCTAGTGTAAATTCGTTTCTTGAACCGTTACCTTGGCCACCACCATACTGTAGGAAGGTCATTTCAGATGTTCTAATACCACCTTGAACACTGGTAAAAACATTGCCATCTAGCGCATAGTCAAAATCTAATCGCGCTGAAATAACTTCGTTTTCACGTACGTTTTCACGGTCAAGTCGTGTTCTTAGGCTATCTGTAAAGTTTGAAATATCTGTTACGTCAAAATCTGTCAGTGTGAAATGAGGGATCTCATCGCCCATGTCCCAAGAAAAGAAAGTTTGGCTTGAGGTTCTACCACGGTTAGATATTTGAAGTTCTTCGCGTTCTGTTTTTGAGTACGCTAAATCTAAATCAACAGTTAATCTATCTGTAACTGTATGTTCTATATTTATGCCATAACCTTGGTAGTTTTCTTCACGAGAAAATTGCTCACCCGCTGATTCAATGCGCTCTTCACCTTCCCAATGTAAAATACCGCCTACATCGTTAGTTACAAGTGTTGGTCCGGTTACACCGGGTGTTGCACGTTTTTGTAAAAAGATTAAATCGTGGCGTGCTTCTTTTTGTGTTCTATCTGATATTTGTGCATCAAAGTTAACATCCCAATCAGCTGACGGCTGGTACTGCAGTGCAAAAAACATGGCATCACGCTCATCTGATGTTTCGTTTTGGCGGTAACTACGGCTACTGCCAGTCCAAGCATACGGAGTACCATCGCTTTCGGCTTTACCCGTTTGTGAATCAATTTTGGTTTGGTAGCCTTGGTTTTTTAATTTTTCGCCACTTACTTGATCTTCACAGTCGCCTGCTTTACTTCGATAAAAACCTTCATTGGTATTATTTGGATCGTTTAGACACGCCCATAATGAAGAACCAGATGGGCTAGAGCTTCTGTATTCAGCTTCTGGTTGACTAATATCTTGGCGCTGGACACCAAACGATACACCAACGGCTTGGCCGTCATCAAATTCAAACTGGTCAACATAACTAAACGTGCCACGGTAACCCGCGTCACTTTGAAGTGAGTTATCTACATTACCTTCATCTGGGTTGTAATTTAGTTTAACTTCAGCTGATACACGTTGTTTGCCAAAATCAAGTGGAGTTATTGTTTCAAGTGCAATAACACCTGCAACACCACCTTCAATCATTGATGCATCTTGCGTTTTATAAATTGCTACTTTTTTTACAAGTTCAGACGGAAACTGCGAAAAGTTAACTGAGCGGTCACCACTACCATTAGTCGCTTCACGACCATTGATATGCGTTGCACTTAAAAATGGACCAAGACCACGAATAGTGATTTCTGTTGCACCACCGTTTTCACGGTGAGATGCAGCACCTGTAATTGATTCCAGTGCTTCACCGATAGACAGTGCTGGTAAATCACCAATATCTTCAGATGACAGGCCATCAACTACCGTTGTTGCTTCACGTTTAATTGCTATTTGGTCTTGTATCGTTCTACGTGTACCTGTAACACTAATTATTTCAACGTCTTCTTCAACTTCTGTCGCTTTTCCCTGATCTTCCTGTGCGCTTGCTGTAAATACGCAAGAACTTGCCATACCTGCGATGACCGCTGTTCTTACCCATTTTGCAACTGGGCGCATTGCAAACTGCCCTGTTGTAGAATTATTGTTATCTCGTGACTTCAACGACATTTGAATTCTCCGCTGGTTGTTGTTGTGTGATTTTAGTGTGTTAGCTTGTTATGCTGATGTATATTTTATGTGACCTTTGACATTAATATACTTAAACCCAGCACGATGATCAACCAATTTTAGATTTAAATATTACCAATAGGTATACCAATTATCACTTTCAATCATTACCGTGGTGTCAGATAGGTTTGAAGCGAAGAATACTAATAATTGAGAACAAGGAATGATTAGTAAAATTAAATCAAATAAAACTAGGTACTCGGAGCTAATAACACCCAAGTTTGAAGGATTAATTAATGCTGTTACTTAATAGGTATTTAAGAAATTAGATTCTGATACCGATTGAGTAAGGGAAGTGGATATTAGGAATGCGTTAGATAAATTGTTAAAAAGTAGGGGTTATTATCTTGCCCCTACTTTATTTATATACTAAGTGATGCTTTATAAAATAGCGTTATTATAAAACTCTACAGGCTCATTTGAGCCCAAAGCAACAGGCACACGTTGATGCAAGCTAGTTGGCGCAATATCTAAAATACGCGTTCCTCTAGAGGTTGCTTTACCACCTGCGTTTTCAACTAAAAGCGCTAACGGGTTTGCTTCATAAAGCAGTCTTATTTTTCCGTTATCGTTACCACTGCGTTTATCTTGCGGATACAAAAATAACCCGCCTCGGCATAATATACGATGAACGTCGCCTACCATCGCTGCATTCCAACGCATTGAGCTTTTTTCAAAGCTTTCACAGGTGTAAAGCAATTTATCAAAATACACTTGTGTCGGTTCGTCCCAATAACGGTAGTTAGCCATATTAACGGCAAATTCACGACTCTGCTCTGGCACACTTAACTGCTTATTTGTCAGTAGATAACCGCCATGCGTTGAGTCTAATGTATAACAACGCGTTGGACCGCCAGTACTCATTACAAGTAATGATGAAGGGCCGTATAACACATAGCCTGCACATACTTGATTTACACCAGGCTGACTAAATTGCTCGTCGCTGTCGAAGGCAACATCATCACGGGCTAAGTAAATAGTAAATATAGTGCCTATTTGCCCATTAACATCAATATTAGAAGAGCCATCTAGTGGGTCAAAAGCAACAATAAACTTACCTTCAGGATGGCCACCTACCGCATGATCTTCTTCCTCTGATGCAACTGATCGAACGCTGCTGTCGTCAAGTAGTATGTCTTTAAGTAGTTGGTTTGCAATTACATCTAGCTTTTTTTGAACTTCACCTTGGATGTTTTCATTCAATGTTGAACCTAAAACACCGGCTAATTCACCTTGGCTTACTCGAAAAGCAATTTCTTTACTGGTCGCTAAAATTGTGCGAATAAGCAAAATAAGATCGGTATCTACACCGTCTTCTTTTAATACTGTATTTAGTCTTTTCATGCGCTATACCTATTTACACAATTTAGATCGTCAAAGCATTGCTCTAGTCTTGCAACCATACTTTGCTCTGAATGACGCAACCATACGCGAGGGTCATAGTATTTTTTGTTTGGCTTATCATCCCCATCAGGGTTACCAATTTGCTCTTGTAGGTATGCTTGGTTATCTTTGTAGTAGTCTAAAATACCTGTCCAACACGCCCATTGCGTATCGGTATCAATATTCATTTTAACTACACCATAGGTTAAAGACTCTGCAATTTTATCGTACTCAGAACCACTACCACCATGAAATACAAAGTTAATTGAGTTGCTTGGTAGATTAAATTTTTCTGATACGTAAGCTTGTGAATCTTTTAAAATAGTTGGTGTAAGAACAACGTTTCCTGGCTTATATACACCGTGAACATTGCCAAAAGACGCTGCAATTATAAAGTTAGGGCTAATACGACTTAAACGTTCGTAAGCAAATGCAACATCTTCAGGCTGAGTGTATAAAGAAGAGCTGTCTAGGTGTGAGTTATCAACACCGTCTTCTTCGCCGCCCGTGCAGCCAAGCTCAATTTCAAGCGTCATACCTATTTTTGCCATACGCGTTAAGTAACGTTCACAAATTTCGATATTTTCTTCTAAAGGCTCTTCTGACAAATCAATCATATGCGAGCTAAACAGTGGTTTGCCAGTCAGTTCAAAGTGTCTTTCACCTTCATCAAGCAAACCATCAATCCAAGGTAGTAGCTTTTTAGCTGCGTGATCAGTATGAAGCATCACTGCTACTTCATAATGTGCTGCCACTGAATGTACATATCTTGCAGCACTTACCGCCCCAAGCACTGCTGATTGTTGCTCCGGTAAAGATAAGCTTTTACCACAAAAAAATTGAGCTCCACCATTAGAAAGCTGAATAATAACGGGCGAGTTTTTCTTTTTAGCAGCTTCTAGCGTCGCATTTATAGATGTTGTACTAACAACATTTACCGCTGGCAACGCATATTGATTAGTACGCGCATGTTCATACACAGCACTTACTTCATCGCCAACGATTACACCTGGCAGTATTGTTGGGGCTAAATAATTCATTTATGAAATCCTTTCTATTTTAAAGCCTGGATACAAGAATCAGTAATTGCTTGCCAATTTTCTTGTTCAACCCACTCTTTTTTCGCTATCCAAGTACCGCCAACGGCGAATACATTATTTAAAGAAAGATAGTCCATTTTGTTACTTTCGCTAACACCACCTGTAGGGCAAAAGCTGACTGCTCTAAATACTGACGACACAGCTGATACAAAAGGAGCGCCACCGGCAAGCGATGCTGGGAATAATTTTTGCTCTTCAAAGCCATATTCAAGCGCCATTAAAATATCACCGGTGTTTGATACACCAGGAAGTACCGGCACATTACATTTAGCAAGAGCAGTAAGTAGCGCTGGAGAAACCGCTGGCGTTACAATAAAGTCAGAACCCGCTTCAAGTGCTTGCTCTAAAATGTCAGTATTTATGACTGTACCCGCACCGACTTTTAGCTCTGGCACTTGCGCCTTAATAGCTTTTAATGCTTCTAAAGAAGCCTCTGTTCTTAGTACTACTTCAACTAAAGTAAGGCCAGCGTTAGCCATAGCTTTCGCTATTTGAACACCTTGCTCTGGCGTATCAGCTTGAATTATAGGTAGCAGTGTTTGTCCTGACATAAGTTCAGAAAAGCGAGTCATAACGTTGTTCCTTTATAAAAAGTAATGCGGCCGAGGTATGGCGGCCTTTAATGTTTGATTAACCTGAACTCTAGATAATAAATCTATCTCAAGCAGCTATTTTCAGCGCTAACTGCGTTGAATTTACTTGCAATAGGCCCGCTATTGACGCGTAAATTCGCCTTGTTTTCACTGAAAATCTCTAGCTAGAGAAAATAATTTTAAATATCACCATGATTCAATATGTTAGTAAATCTCTTAACCAGAGTTCAGGTTAATTATTTTGTTATACCAATTGCATTAAATTAATGAGCTATTATAGCGACAAGAAAATAGCTCAATAACAAGGCTAAAATTATGATACATAGTTGTTCTATATAAATAATTTTTAACGTAGTTAGTGAGTTATTTAATACGCTAAGGTGATCATGTTTTTAATAAAATTGGTATCAGATACCAGCTTCAACCATTGCTAGCTGAAATATATCTTTTGGAGCAATAGCGCCTGGCTGTTGTATAACCGCACCGGCGGCTTTTGCAGCAAGTTGTACAGCACTCGAAATTGGTTTATCAGATAAACGAGCACCTAAGTAAACACCGTTAAAAGCATCGCCTGCGGATGTCGTATCTACAACATTTGTTACCGGTATTATAGTGTGGCTTTGAAGAGTATTGCCCTCTTTTGTCACTACTGATTCAGGGCCATTTTTAACAACAATTTCTTCAATTTGGTAAGGTTTTAAATATTCAACAACCGCTTCTACGCTATGAACGTCATAAAGTGTTGTTAAATCTTCAACGCCAGGTAGGGTAATATCTGCAAGCGTAAAGGCTAAATGATATTGCTCTTTAGTTTCCTCTACACTATTCCACAAACGCGCTCTGTAGTTAGGATCAAAAACTATTTTAACCCCAGCATCTTTGAGCTGCTTTACAACTTTCCAAAAATGCTCACGTGCACTTTCTTCAATTATTGCTAATGAAATTCCTGAAAAGAAAAACATATCACCTTGGCTAAGTTGCTCGAGTGCATCAGCAGCTAAAAAATCAACAACCTTTTTAGCTGCAGAATCATTACGCCAATAAATAAAGCTACGCTCACCATGCTCATCGGTTTCTATGTAATACATGCCAGGTACTTTGGTATCGTGAGCAAATACGAGTTGTGTATTTATTTGTTCACTTTCAAAGCGTTCTAGCATTTTTTTACTTAAATTATCTTGACCTAAAGCCGTAACAACCGAAGTAGTAACCTGCGGGAAGCAACGTTTTAAATACACTGCAGAATTATAAACATCGCCTGCAAATGATTGGTGTAGTGTGGCTGCGCTCATAGCTCTAAGCTCGACCATGCATTCACCGATAAAGTAAATATTTTTCATCTTGGAAGTTACCCTATGTAGTTAACTGCTATGCGCTTATACAAAACATGTAGGCATAGCAGTTATTATCTAGATTATTGAGGCTTTTTAAGAGGTTCTATTTTTGGAATTAAAATCCAAACAGCTGCCATTGCTATAATGGCTAAAGAAGCACCAATAACAAATGCTGGCGTATAGTTACCATCAGCAGTAAGAATAGGCACAAGCGATGTAAGGCCTACAGCACCAAGTTTTGCCGCCATACCAGAGAAACCTGATAATGTACCTACAGCTTTTTTGCCTAACAAATCACTTGGTAGTGTTTGCACGTTACCAATTGCAGTTTGAAAACCAAATAATATAACAGCCATAATTAGTACCGCTGTCGTTGGTCCGCCTGGATTTGCCATTGCAAGTAATGCAGGTAACATAATTAAACAGCCCAGCGTTATAGTTAGCTTACGTGTTTTATCTGTATTCCAACCGGCTTTGAGTCGGTTTTGAGCTAATAAGCCACCAAACCAAGCACCAAACATAGCGCCAACATAAGGTACCCAACCATATATACCAATAGACTTAACATCCATGCCGTATACTTCGTTTAGGTAAATAGGTATCCAAAAAACAAATAACCACCAAATAGGGTCAATCGCAGCAGAGGCAATAATTACACCCCAGCTTTGCTTACGAGAAAGTAACTCAGCAGTTGAAGGGTTATATTCTTCTTCGTCTTCACCTGTTACATCGCCATTATCATCAACACGTCTTTGACCTGTTAAGATATATTCACGCTCTTGTGCAGTAAGCCAAGGATGAGAGCTAGGCGGCGCTTTAACTAAAATTAACCAAGGCACTAACCAAAGAAAACCTAATACGCCCACAAAAACAAACACCATTTGCCAGCTAAAGTAGATAGTTAAATAAGCAATTAAAGGAATAGCAATAATACCGCCAATTGCGGCGCCAGAGTTGAAGATACCCTGTGCTAAGGCGCGCTCTTTAGTAGGAAACCATTCAGCATTACCTTTAGCTGCGCCCGGCCAGTTACCGGCTTCTGCTACACCTAAGATTGCGCGAAAAATACTAAGGCTAAGTACACCTTGTGCAAATGCATGTGCAACGGTTGCAATAGACCAAACACCTATCGATAAAACAAAACCGAAGCGTGTGCCTACCCAGTCAAATATTTTACCAAATATGGCTTGACCAAATGCATAAGCAAATACAAACACAATTGAAATATTAGCGTATATTTGTTTGCGTTCTAGCGCTGATTCATCAGGAAATAAATCTTCAACGATGTCCGGCCAAAGCACACTAAGTGCTTGACGGTCGATATAGTTAATAATGGTAGCTAGCGCAATTAGCGCTATAACCCACCAACGTAAGCCTTTAAGTTGCATAATTAATCCTCAAGAAAGTCTTCACGCGCTGGGCTAAAAGTATCAATCAGGATTCCGCCTGTTGGGCAGGTAGCTCCATGATCAGCAAATGGTGGGATTAAGCAGCTATCACCCGGTTTTAAGATTTTAGTGACGCCATCAATGTTAAAGTGGAACTCACCTTCAACAACATACGTTACTTGAGAATGTCTGTGAGCATGGTTATAACCAATAGCCCCTTTCTCAAACCAAATTTTAACAGCCATTAGCTCTTCGTTATAACCTAGCATTTGACGTTTTAGACCATTTCCTAAATCTTCAATTTCGGTCTCGTTGCCAAATGAAAAGTTTGCGCTTTGCTTTTGCATCCTATTTACTCCTGATTATTGTTCATCATATAAACGCCTAATCGGCCATTTAAAGTGAACTCTTTATTTTGATAATTGAATGTATTTTTAGCTGAGGTTGGTGCTTTATTAATAGCCACTAAATATGACTTGCCTTTAATATCAAGTTCAACAAGTGTTAAATCGCCCTGCTGACTATATTCAAGCTTTGTAACTCTACTAACAGCTTCTAACGTATATTCTTTACTTGGATTGTATTCACCGTGAGGCTCTAATACAGATATAAATTTATGATGCTTTTGACCCTCAACACGACGAATAAAACCGTTTTCGTTGCGTAAGTTAAAATCAGGGTCGTTTGCGCCTATTTGAGTAAACAAGAAAGACTCATCACCTTTCACCAAACTCGTTTGCGTATAAAAGCGACCATTTTCGTTTAACCACGTTACTTTAGCTAAACCACTTTGAGGTTGCGCTTGAGCTTTAAGCCATAGATGCTGGTAGCCATTTTTAGTACCTAATGCAGACAGTTGTGTTGCATTCGCTTTTAGCTCAAAGCTGGTATCTATAAGCTGACCTTTATAATGCAAAGGCAAATCAAGCTGATGTGCTTTATTTGCTGCAACATCAAATATATCAAGTGCAACTGTACTTTGTAGTTCAGGTAAGTTAATAAGTGCAAGCGTACGCTCAAGATCAACGCCTTTATAAGCTGTGCTTATTTCGCCGCTTGAAACCGTGCCGTATTCATTCGTTTCGAAAAAGTTAAGTGTAGGGTAATTACTATTTCCTACTTCAACATTTGCATTAAAATGCGTTGTTTCGTCAACCACTACCGTATTGTGCGCAACAGTGTGTTTAGCGTAAGTTTCGTTTTCAGGTAAATAACGACCGCCGTATTTAGCTTCTACATTTAAAAAACGTGCTGCGCCATAATCAGATACAATTTCATTACCGTGGTCGTAAAACTGCCATGTTAGTTTATCAAAATGACCGTGACCTAAGCCTTGTGCAGCAGGTTTAAATAGTAGAGCTTGATCGCCACCTACCTGCGTTCTCATTACAACTAGAGCACCTTGTTTACCGTCATTACCATCGCCGAAGGCAACAGATTTAAACGAATAAGGTTTTGCCATGTTGTTATCAAGTGCTTGAGCTACTTTTAGTCCATCACCAGAGAGAATTATTTGGTCTTGTTGCTTAGCAATATCAAGGTAGCCTGCGTCGTTAGTTAATCCATACGCTGCAGTTACACCATTAACTAACTCAATAGTATCGATACCTTTACTTTTTATTGCATCGTTAATTGGAAAAAACAAACCGTTGTAGCTAAGTTGAATCGTCGTATCAATCGCTTTTAATAATATGCCATCACGATATTCAAAGATTTTTCGTTGTGGTTCGTTGTTTTCAATCGCTTTAGCAAACGTTACAAAGGGTAATAGTGCAAAGCGTTGATAGTAAGGACCTTCGTTATAGTAACCTTGTGGTGAAAACAGCATTTCTAGCTGCTTAATAAAGCCACCTTTACCCGACTTTTCTAAATCGTATAATGATTTTTCTACCCACTCAGGTTCACCTAATACATACCCTGCCATGCCAACACCCGCTGTTGCCCATGTTCCATGGTTATGTACTTTATTAAATGTAGAGGGTTGGCCTACTGATGTGAACAACGAAACAGGACGTAGTAAGTCATCCTCGATTGTTTTAATGTTATCGGCATTTAACGAGTCATGAATTAGATCATAAGCTTGTATTGTGTACACAAGCCACATTGCTTCATTTAGGCTTTGCCAAAAAAACTTACCTGGATTTTGCGAGTCCATTTTACGTTTTGGATGCAGACCAAGCGTTGGGTATAATTTTGCATACTCAAGCAACATATCACGCACGTAATTTGCATATTTATCATCTTGGCTTAATTGATAAATAATGCCCGCGTTGTACATAAGTTGGTAATTTTTCTTATGACGCTCATGTGTATAACCACCACCACCATCTTTTGGTACAGGTACCGCAATTGGTTGAGCTATTTGTTCGTCTACTTGCGCTTTTAATAGCTCAAACGCAGTAGAAAATTTACCTTCGCTGCCTATTGCTTGGCGCATATGACTTACGTCATCAGTAGTAATTACTAAGTTTGGGTGCGCTGCATGCGCACCCAATGATGTAAGTAATGTAAGTGCTGCTACAGCCGCTATTTTAAAACCTGTTTGGCATTTTAATAAGTACATAGTATTTACCCTGCCTTATTTAAAATGTTGTTATTTTTTAATACTGCTGTATGTGGGCCTTTAACTCTTAGTTCTTTAACACTTGGTGCTTTAGTTACATCAAATGTATTGTCTGAGATTTCAGTTTTAGGCTCGCCTACTGTGTGCTCTACAACAATAGGAGCAGATTTAACAAATTTATTATCTTTGATATTAGTAACCTGAACACCGTGAACATAAATGCTCGCTTGCTCTTTGTTACGCTTACCAAGGCCGACGTTATTAAGCGTGTTATTTGTCATTTCAAAATGAGGGCCAAATGTACTTTCATCAGTACCACCACGGTAAAGCTTAAGTACACCGCCTTCTACATCATTAAATGTATTATTATTTACAATAACGTATTCCGCGTTATAAACACCTAAGTCTTCAATTTCAGTATTTAGACGTAAAATGTCACCTGTTACTGTATTAAAGGTATTACCTGTAACAATAATTTCGTCAGCCATTGCACCTTTACCAGTGATAAAGAAATGGAATGAATGATTAATATCTAAAGCATTTAACTCTGAGTTGGTCATTACAAAGCGGTAATTATCAACCATACCCCATTTTTGCGTACGAACAATGCTGTTACCTATTGCATCTGGCGCGTTTTCACCTGAAATAGATAAACCATCTAGTTTTAAGCTGCCGCCATCATGTATTTCAAACAAGGTAGAGCGTTGAAAAGTAAGTTTAGACTTTTTGTTCTGCTTTGCTTTAATTGTCAACGTTTTATCAATTTTAACCAGTTTAGAAACATCATACTGGCCAGGCGCTAGTTCTAGAACATCGCCCGACTCTGCATTATCAATAGCGTCTAGTAATGCACTTACATCAGCTTTAACAGAATGTGTCTTACCAGAATCAAACTCAACAAGTGCTGGTACTTTTGCATACCAGCTAACACCGGTATCTTCTTTTTTAAGTACTTTTAAGTCGCGTTTTGCACCTACATTTAAACTTTTAGATGTTGGGTAAAGTAGACCATTACTTGCTTTTTTAAGCGTGATTTTTTCTCTTTTTACACCGTACGTTAGCTCAGAAAGTACTTTTGTATCAGCAATGTTGTTACTTAGTACCAGCCCGCTTACATCATCAAATGTTGTAAATGGCTGTTCACTATCTTGATTTATGATTAAGTTGTTTTTCATTACGCTATCTTTAGGTGCAGCGCTACGCTCAGCATCGCTACCAGCGGCAAGTTGAATATGACGCACATTTATAAATGTGTTGTTTTCAATTGTCGCATTTTCAACTTGGTGATAACGATTTATAGATGAATTTGGTACGCCGTTCATCACAGTAAAGCCACTGCCAAAACGATACCCTGTTAGACCTTGTAGGTAGTTATTTCTTACAATTTGGTCTTTATTGATAACGCGAATACCACCTGTGTGGTCAACACCATTACCAATAAAAATATTTTCTTCTATAAGGTTACCGTTACCATGGCGCAGCGTTAATGTACCGCGCGCTTCATAAAATACGTTATTACGAAGAATGTTTTTGCCTGACTTAACCGAAACAATTTCTACTTCACCATTGGTGCGTTCAAAATAGTTATTTTCTACCAATGTATGTGAATCAGTTAATGAGTAATGGCTGGTGCCAATACGAAGGGTTTCACCACCGTTTGAACCAAAAGTTGGACGGTAGCCAAAATAGTTGTTGTCTATGCGGTGATAGTTTTCCTGACTTGCTTGAGTGTTTAAACGAACAGCAACTGTCACACCTTTATTTCGTTTGCCAACTAAATGACTATGATCAAAGCGGTTATGTTGTCCATATAATGCAACCCAATAATCAGACTCTCGTTTGTCTGGATTACTGTAATTATCGATTACTGTTTGAGTAACTCGTGAATTGTAGGCTAATTCATTTTTATTTTTACGAAACTCTATTACAGCTGAGCTCGGTGTGTAGCCGTCTTTAAATACTAAACCTGAGGCTTCAAGGTATTTACCTGCAAGTCTTAGGTTCGATTGACCCGATAAAATTACTTTACCGTTAGTTTCAGCGGTCAATAAAATAGGAGAGTTTTTTGTACCTTGGCCTTCAAGTAGGATTTCGAAGTCAGACCAAGTACCATTTTTAAGTACTACTTTGTCGCCAGCAACTAGATTAGCTGCGATATCATTAAAAGCTTGTTTACTTTCTACAAAATAATCTTTGGCCGCTATTTGTGTGGATATGCAACCGATGAGAACTAGACTAAGCTTTATTGTGTTAATCAAACGCATAGTTAACTCTTTTTCGTTGTGACTGAAAGTAGTGCTTCATCAGAATTTAAAAAAGCTGACATTGCACAAAGACTTTAGTCAATTGGTGTCATGTGTGTTAAAGCGCCTTAAGCCAAAAGCTTAAAGCGCTCAATAAGGTCGAGAAGTATTACTTTTCTAGCTTTTTGAAGTAATCAAAAATTTCAGGAACGTTACCTTGACCCATACCAGCGTCAAACGCTGCTTGTAGGTTAGCTGATGAACCTTCAGCGATTTTTGATTCAGTACCTAGGTCTTCTACCATTTGTAGGAAGTAGCCTAAATCTTTGTTTGCATTAGCAATCGAGAAACCAAGGTCGCTAACATTATCAACTGCATAGTTTTTACAAAATTGCATAAACGGCGAATTAGATGGACCAGTCGACATGATGTCAAAAAGTTGTTGACGGTCAACACCAGCAAGCTCTGCAACTGCAAATGCTTGTGACATAGCACATACTGTAGTCATGCCCATGAAGTTGTTGATAAGCTTAGTTGTATGACCTGCACCTAGCTCGCCAAGATGGAAAACGTTTTCACCTTGATCTTCTAGTACTGGTTTAACTTTATTGAATGTATCAATATCGCCTGCAGCCATGATGTTTAAAAGGCCGTCTTTAGCATGTGCTGGTGTACGACCAAGAGGAGCATCAATCATGCCTGCGCCTTTAGCTGCTAAATCAGCACCAATTTTTTTAGTAGATGATGGAATAGAAGTACCAAAATCAACTAGTACTGCACCTTCTTTAATACCCGCTAGGATACCGTCTTCTGCATAAATGATTTTTTCTACAACGGCAGAAGTTGTAAGACAAAACATAACAATATCTGAACCTTCAGCTAGCTCTTTAGCAGTGCTTGCTGTTTTTGCGCCTCTAGCGACACATGCTGCAACCGCATCTTTGCTAAGGTCCATAACAATTAGCTCATAGCCTTTGTTTTGTAAATTTTCGGCCATGTTGCCGCCCATTAAGCCTAAGCCGATGAAACCGATGACTGGTTTTGACATGAATAACTCCTAAATATGTGGCGCATACTTTTATAAGAACAAGTAAAATCTACTTTAAAATACGCTGTGTCTTTGTTTCAATTTGTAGAGTAACTTTAAGCTTGAGTTATTTATAAATTAACCTGTGCAAAACGTAACTCTGATTAATTACCAATACATTGTATTCACTCAAACCAAGCAACTTACCAATTGGTATGCAAAAACTGTATTACCATACGTCTTTTTTGTCAACCAATAAGTTAACCAAGTAAATCCCATATTTTTACAAATTACATACAAATAAATTTAATATCAATTAAAAACAAAAAGTTAGATATCACAAACCCAATCAGGCATAGGTTAACTTTTGTTGAACAATCAGTAACTTTTTTTATACTAATAGGTTGACCAATAATTGAGTGTTCTTTATTTAAATATGCAAAATTCAATAAAATGGTTCATTAATTGGTAATTTACAATTGATGTTATTGGTAAAATTATAAGGATCATACGTCAACAGCTTCCAACTCTAAATGGTATTGAGGTTGTGATTTGTACGTAACGCCTACATATATGGCTAATACATATAAAAACCACAAAATGCGCTTAATAATAGCGCTTAGTTAAAAATATACTGAACTTTGAAAAATCACTAAAGGAACTGAATAATGCGTTTATTACATACTATGCTGCGTGTAGCGGATTTAGACAAATCAATTGCTTTTTATACTGAAGTATTAGGTATGAAGGAATTACGCAGAGCTGATAACAGTGAATACAGATACACTCTTGCCTTTATTGGATATGGCGACGAAGCAGATAATACAGTATTAGAGTTAACTTATAACTGGGACGAGGATAGCTACGACCTGGGTAATGGATATGGTCATATTGCCATTGAGTTTGATGATATTTACAAGGCCTGTGCTGATATTAGAGCAGCCGGTGGTAATGTTAGTCGTGAACCTGGACCAGTAAAAGGCGGCACTACTGAAATTGCTTTTGTAAAAGACCCTGATGGTTATTCAATAGAACTTATTCAGAAAAAAGATGACATGAGTAAATTTTAAATTACTTAACAACTAGTTCAAGTTATAACAATTTGCTTAATGCCAATCTGCTTATATATGGGGTCTATTTAACGTTAAGAAAATTACGCTAGGACTAGGCAATAATTTTTGTATCTAGTTGTTCTAAATAAAAAATTTTTAACGACGTTATAGTGCAATTTAATTCGTTAAATTGATCAAAGATTTATGCTGGTTGGTATAACTATGGGGGGTTTAATTTTATAAATTGTTCAAATATTTATGCAGGTTGGTATTAAATAAAAAGGTGCTTTTCAGCACCTTTTTAACGCAACTGACTATCTTTACTGCCACGTCTATTAAACGATTTAGCGCTAGCATCATTACCTTCTATTGCAGCTTGGCATACAACACAGTAGCGCACTCCTGGTAACGCGAGCCTTCGTGCTTGTGGGATTTTCTCATCGCACTCATCACATAACTCTGCACTTGCGCCAGATATTAAATTGCTTCTTGCATACTGTACGGCGTCATTAACACTCGCATCAATTTGATCTTGAATTGCACCGTCTCGTGCCCATCCACTTGCCATAAATCCTCCTAATAAAGTTGGATGTTTAAATTTATGCTACCAAATAGAATCTTTATAAGTACTGAATGTTTTTGGATTTTTGGATTTTTGGATTTTTGGATTTTTGGATTTTTGGATTTTTGGATTTTTGGATTTTTGGATTTTTGGATTTTTGGATTTTATCTTAATAACACTACACTTCCCTATTAAAAAACAAGTAATTGGCGCCCTCAAGAAATTAGTACTCTTGATAACGTCGTGCATAGAGAGTGCGGTATCACACTGCTAATACAATACTTAAAATAGTAAGTGGCGTCCCCAAGGGGATTCGAACCCCTGTTACCGCCGTGAAAGGGCGGTGTCCTAGGCCTCTAGACGATGGGGACACATAAATGTGTCACTAGGACAACTGAATTTTTAAACTCGTTTCAGGCGAGCTTTCTTAATAACACTTCACTTCCCTATTAAAAATAAGTAAGTGGCGTCCCCAAGAGATTAGTACTCTTGATAACGTCGTGCATAGAGAGTGCGGTGTCACACTGCTTTACACAATACTTAAAATAAGTAAGTGGCGTCCCCAAGGGGATTCGAACCCCTGTTACCGCCGTGAAAGGGCGGTGTCCTAGGCCTCTAGACGATGGGGACACATAAATGTGTCACTAGGACAACTGAATTTTTAGACTCGTTTCAGGCGAGTTTTCTTAATAACACTTCACTTTCCTATTGAAAATAAGTAAGTGGCGTCCCCAAGGGGATTCGAACCCCTGTTACCGCCGTGAAAGGGCGGTGTCCTAGGCCTCTAGACGATGGGGACACATAAATGTGTCACTAGGACAACTGAATTTTTAGACTCGTTTCAGGCGAGCTTTCTTAATAACACTTCACTTCCCTATTTAAAATAAGTAAGTGGCGTCCCCAAGGGGATTCGAACCCCTGTTACCGCCGTGAAAGGGCGGTGTCCTAGGCCTCTAGACGATG